>JALOTV010000186.1 GCA_025457685.1 Opitutaceae bacterium | reverse complement strand
ACCGCATCGACGCCATGCGCGAGATGATCCTCGCCGACAACCTCGCCGACCGCGAGGCCGCCCTCGCCAAGCTCCTCCCCTACCAGCGCGACGACTTCTTCGGAATCTTCAAGGCGCTCAAGGGCTTCCCCGCCACCATCCGCTTCCTCGACCCGCCGTTGCACGAGTTCCTGCCCCACTCCAAGGAGCAGCAGATGGACCTCGCCCGGAAGATCAACATCCCGGTCGAGAAGATCATGGCCCGCGTGCACGAGCTGCACGAGTTCAACCCCATGCTCGGCTTCCGCGGCTGCCGTCTCGGCATCAAGTTCCCCGAGATCACCCGCATGCAGGCCCGCGCCGTCCTCGAGGCCGCCGCCGACGCGACCAAGAAGGGTTTCAAGGCCAAGCCCGAGATCATGATCCCGCTGGTCGGCTTCAAGAAGGAGCTCGATCTCCAGGTCGCCATCGTCCACGAGGTCGCCGCCCTGGTGCAGAAGGAGAAGAAGGTGAAGATCGCCTACTCCGTCGGCACCATGATCGAGATCCCGCGCGGCGCGCTGACCGCCGACGAGATCGCGCAGACCGCCGAGTTCTTCAGCTTCGGCACCAACGACCTCACCCAGACCTGCCTCGGCATGTCGCGTGACGACTCCGGCTCCTTCCTCGGCGCCTACACCGAAAACGAGATCGTGAAGAAGAACCCCTTCGCCTCGATCGACCAGACCGGTGTCGGCCAGCTCGTAAAGATCGCTGCGGAGAAGGGCAACCAGACCCGCCCCGGCATCAAGCTCGGCATCTGCGGCGAGCACGGCGGCGATCCCGACTCCGTGAAGTTCTGCCATAAGGTCGGCCTCACCTACGTCTCCTGCTCGCCCTACCGCGTGCCGGTCGCCCGCCTCGCCGCCGCCCAGGCCGCGATCGAGGAGAAGCGCGCCGCCGCCAAGGCCAAGAAGAAGTAAGCGCGGCAAAGTAGCGGGAGCTTCCAGCTCCCGCCCTCCTCCGCCCTCCGAGCCCCGCTCGCGCAAAAGCGCGGCGGGGCTTTTTCGTGGCCTGCGCGCTGCCTCGCCGCATCCCAACTCAACGGGTTCACCAAATTCGTGGTAGGTTTGGGCAAACGAAGCGCCCACAGTCTACGCGACATGCGAAATACCCCGCTCGCCCCGCGAATCGTCTGGTCCGTCCTCTGGCTCATCGCCTCCTGCCTCGCGGGCGCCCATGCCCGAGCGAGCGACGCTCGCATCGATGCCGTGTTTCTCGCCCAGACGCACGTCATGCAACCCGACCAGCCCTACTTCAAACTCACGGGCAACCGCGAGGCGCTGCTCAAGGTCCACGTCGTCTCCCCCACCAGCTCGGCCGCGCCCGAGGTCGTCGCGCGCATTCGCGGCGGCGACAAAACCGAGACGCTCGTCCTCAAAGGTCCGGTCACCTTGCCCGAAGCGCTACCCTCCGCGCCGGGTATCGTGCAGCACCGGTTCGAGGATAGTTTCACCGCGATGATTCCGGCCGCGCTCGTTCGCACCGGCATGCACATCGAAGTGCGCGCCGGTTCGAGCGCATGGCGGAGCAACATCAAGGTGGGCGCGCCGACCGTCGTTCACATGAAGATGTTCGACGTGCATTATTTCGGCCGGGGCGAGGGCGATTATCCGGCGGGTTTGCTCGAGGAATTGGAAGCGAAGTGGCCCGTCGCCGACCTGAAGATCGAGCGCGTGCGCGGCCTCAAGTTCACCGAACTCGTCATTCCGCCGCGCGAAAAGCTGCCGGCCGTGCGCGTGGAAAAACCGGAGGACTATAAGGCCAAAACCGGCCAGCGCTTCGACGGCGAACAGGCCGCCGCCCTCCAGTGGGTCCGCGCGCTTTCCCTCGCCGGCGGCAACCGCGACGTCGCCATGTGCTACGTCAACGTCCTCGGCGTGCACGCGGGCGGCCAGGCCGGCGGGTTTAACGGCGTGGGCTCGGTGCGCGTCGGCATCCTGCATCACGAACTCGGCCACGCGCTCGGCCTGCCGCACGTCGGCGAGCAAAAGGACTATCCCTATCGCGGCGAGATGTTCGGCATCCCGCCGCCCAAGGTGTTTAACGAAGTCCACGTCGGCCCGACCTGGGCCTTCGATCTGCCGTCGCGCACCTTCATCCCGCCCACCGTGCAACGCGCCGTTCCGCGCTGGCCGGCGGGCCGCTTCAAGGCCGACCCGATGCAGGGCGGCGGCGATGGCGACCAGGAAGCACCGTTTCGCCTGCGGCATTTTTCCGACTACAATGTCCACCGCATGCAGGGCTTTTTGGAACGCCGCGTGGCCGTGCTGCGCGATGGCGAGTATTTCAAATGGGACGACGCCACCGGCGACTATGCGCGCAAGGTCGACAGCGACGGCGTCACCTATCCCATCGAGCAGGACGTGCCCGTGATCAGCGTGATGGCCGCGATGACGATGGCGGATGCGGACGTGAACATGGTTTACCCGCCCATCGGTCCCTACCTCGGCAACCGCATCCGCACCTTTGATCCGCGCGTGGTCGCCGACCGCCAGGCCGCGAGAAAGGTTTTTTTGCCCAAGGGCGGCTGCGATTTCACGCTGCGCATCGTGCAGGGCGGCAAGGAGCGTTATTACCTTTTGGCCGCGAGCGCAGCCGATGACAAAAATCCAACGGTGCCGCGCGCGCTGACCACGGCCGCCGTCAATCTGCGCGCAGACGACGGCGAGGTGTCGTTGGTGGAGCTGCTGCACACTCCACGGGCCGACGAGGTGGGCCTGCTTGTCACGGCCTCCGTGCTCGCACGTTGGCCCAGGCAGTGAGCGTGAGCCGCGGCCGACCAGGATAACCCCTGCCGCACGGGGCACCGCTCACCGCGCCTCGCACGCCACGCCGCGTCCCACGCGCCCCACCCGCACACATAAACGCGACCGGGCTTTTTCGCGCCCGCGATTGCCGACCGGCGAACTCCGCGCCTGTTTGCACGACCTCGCCCGCGTCGTGGAAACCTCTCCGGACATCTCTCTCATCATCCCCGCCTTCAACGAGGAGAAGCTCCTCGCCGCCTCGCTCGCGGCGATCCAGACCTCCGCACGCGCGGCGTTCGACGCGGCCGGTCTCTCCTGGGAGCTGGTCGTCTGCGACAACAACTCCACCGACCGCACCGCCGAGATCGCTCGCGCCGCCGGCGCGCGCGTCGTTTTCGAGCCGGTCAACCAGATCGGGCGGGCGCGCAACACCGGCGCGGCGGCCGCCACCGGCGCGTGGCTGCTTTTCATCGACGCCGATTCGCAACCCTCCCCCGCCCTGCTCGCCGACGCCGCCACACTCACCCGGAGAGACGACGTGCTCCTCGCCGGCGCCAGCATCGCGCTCGACGAGGCATCCGTCGTCGCCCGTATCGCCTGCTCGCTATGGAACGGGATCAGCCGCCTGCGCCGCCTCGTCGCGGGCTCTTTCATCCTGGTGCGGGCCGATGCGTTTCGCGCGGTCGGCGGCTTCGACCTCCGCTTCTTCGCCGGTGAAGAAATCGACCTCGCCCTGCGCCTTCAAAAACACGTCGGCCGCCGCGCCCGCCGGCGAACCGTGATCCTGCACCGACACCCCTTGCTTACCTCCGCGCGCAAACTCCGCCTCTACCGGAAACGCGAACTGGGACGCTTCCTCATGCGCGCATTTTTCCGCCCCATGAAAACCACCGCCAGCCGAGAGGCCTGCGCCCTGTGGTATGACGGTCGCCGCTGAGACCGTGCCCGGGATGGAACGCGGCGTTCGCCCAATCCGTTGCACAAGATTGTGCGCAACATCCCAGCCGCATCGTCGCGTGGTTTCGCGGTCTTCGCCCGCGAGCCACGCACCCAACACCGCGATTCGACTTAAATGACGCGTCAGCACCTCGCGTCCCAAATTCATCCCACGATCAGGTCTGTGAAAAAGTTAACGTCGGCACGTTCATACCTATTTCTCACAGAATCTTATGTCTTTAAATCCGAGTCAGTCGCGAGCGACTTAGCCCGGCGCCCCCGTGTGCGGACCGACGCCACCAACACGTAAAAGCCCGTATGCACGCCAGTCTGCCCAGATGAATTCACCTGACCGGAAGCAGGCCGGCCGGACGGTTTTGTTGCATGGTATTGCATAAAAGTATTGACGCATCTGTAGCCGGCCGACACACCGGTGGCACGTAGGCGAGATTCCCCCCTGAGCGCTCGTCTGCCCGCCCATCCCCTAGTCCAGCTCAGATAACCCTGTCCTAGAGAAAACGTCCGTAGTCCCCCAAAAACATGAAAGTATTCCTGAGTCTCGCTACCCTAGCGCTGGCCGCCACGGCCCAAGCCTTCACCCTCATCCCCAACGGCGATTTTTCCGCGGGCAATGCCAACTGGGCGACCGCGGACGGCGGTGGTGTGATCTTCAATTTCGCCACGACTGGCGGTAACGGCGGCGGCTACGCTTCCATGGATGCCAGCAACGGTCAGTGGGCCGTGCTTGTGTCGCCCTTCGAGCCCGGTGCGGCTGGCGGTGGCATTCCGATCTCTTCCTTGGGCCTTACGGCCGGCCAGTCCTACACCTTCCAGATGGACATGATCACCTTGAGCGGAACGGGAACCGGTGGCCTCAAGATCGAGGCTTGGGCCGGCAACGCGCTCATCGGCAACTCCGGCGACCTGCGCAACGGCACCGCCTCGGGTTCCTGGACCACGTTCAGCTACAACTATACTCTCCCGGCCAACACCGAGAAGCTCATCCTCGTGCCGCTCTGGGGCTTCAACTCCAACGTAGGCTACGACAACATCGGTGTCTCGGGTGGCGCGCCCATCCCCGAGCCCTCCACCTACGCCGCCCTCGTTGGCATGGCCGCCCTTGGTTTTGCCGCCCAGCGCCGTCGCCGTCGCTAAAGCCCGTAGTCACGGGTTTAACACTTAAGACCGCTCCTTCGGGAGCGGTCTTTTTTTGCGCGCACTCGATCCGCCAATCCACACAACGACCGGCTGCGCCGCTCAAAACATGCGGTCGAACTCGCGGTTGGTCTTGGTCGCGCGCCAGTAAGAGCTCTGGCCCGGCACGCGCTTCAGCCCGAGCAGATCCTTGCCGATCAGGCGCAAAAAAAGACCCAACGGGGTGACCAGGAGAACAAAGAACACCGCGAGCAGGATTTTGCCGAAAAACTGGCCGATCTCATACGACACCCGCATGCCCGTCCGGTAAAACCCACGAAAGCGCGCCGGCCTGGCCATCGCGGCCACCACCGCCGCCGTCGCGAGGCCCAGCGTGGCGAGCGGCACCGCCGCAGGAGCCAGCCCGTGCCACCACAGGCCTCCGGTCGCGAGGTTGAGGGACAGCCCCATGACCGCGGTGAACTTGATCCATTCGACGGGTTTTTCCTTCAGGCGCAGCATGGGATCAGTCGGGCACGGGGTGAAAGCTGGGAGCGACCGCCACATGGGGCTGGACGGCGCGCGAGAGCAGGAAGCGGCCGATCGCGAGGTGGTCCATCGCGGTGTTGATGAAGCAGCGGTAGGCGTCGTCCGGCGAACACACCACCGGCTCGCCGCGCACGTTGAACGAAGTGTTCACCAGCACGGGGCAACCCGTCCTCGCCTCGAAGCGCTTGAGCAGGGCGCAGAGTTCGGGATTCTGCTCCGTAGTGACGGTCTGGATACGCGCCGAGTCGTCCACGTGCGTCACGGCGGGCAGGCGCGAGCGGGGCTGCTTCAGGCGCTCGAGGCCGTGCGCAGGGGGCGGCGCGGGCAGGCGCTGGGCCGGATGCACCGGGGCAACGAGCAGCATGTAGGGCGAATCGATATCGAGCTCGAAGAACTCCGCCACGCGCTCGCGCAACACCACCGGGGCGAAGGGGCGGAAGGACTCGCGAAACTTCACCTTGAGATTCAGCACCGATTGCAGGGCCGGCGAACGCGGATCGCCCAGGATGGAGCGGTGGCCGAGCGCGCGCGGACCGAACTCCATGCGGCCCTGCACCCAGCCGACCACCGCGCCTTCCGCCAGCAGACGCGCGACCTCCCCGAGCAAATCATCCGTATCCAGTTTTTGATACACCGCGCCGTGTTCGCGCAGCACGGCCTCGATCTCGTCGTCGGAATATTCCGGACCGAGGAACGCGCCCTGCATGGCGTCGGGGAGCACGACGGTGCGGGGCCGCGGATCCGCGCCGCGCATATGCCAGACCGCGAGCGCGGCCCCGAGCGCGCCGCCGGCGTCGCCCGCGGCGGGTTGTATCCAGATCCGGTCGAAGATTTTTTCGCGCAGGATGACGCCGTTCGCGACGCAGTTGAGCGCGACGCCGCCGGCCATGCACAGGTCGGGCAATCCGGTGAGGTCGCGGGCGTGGCGGGCCATGCGCACCATGATCCG
>JALOTV010000185.1 GCA_025457685.1 Opitutaceae bacterium | reverse complement strand
CCCGAGGGCATGCTCCGCCGCCTCCATGATCGAGGTCTCAAGGTCTGTGTATGGATAAATCCCTACATCGGCCAGCGCTCGCCCCTCTTCGCCGAGGGTGCGGCCGGCGGCTACTTCATCAAGCGCACCGACGGCTCGGTGTGGCAGACCGACCAGTGGCAACCTGGCATGGCCATCGTCGACTTCACCAATCCCGCCGCCTGCGCCTGGTATGCCGGTCACCTGCGCCGTCTGCTCGCGATGGGCGTGGATTCTTTCAAAACCGATTTCGGTGAGCGCATCCCCACGGAGGGCGTCGTCTACCATGACGGTTCACACCCGCTTCACGCCCACAATCTCTACCCCATTTTATACAACGAGTGCGTGTTCCGCCTCCTCGAAGAGGTCTGCGGCAAGGGCGAGGCCGCCCTCTTTGCCCGCTCGACCTATGCGTCGGGTCAACGTTTCCCCATTCACTGGGGCGGTGATTGCCAGTCGACCCTCGAATCCATGGCCGAAAGCCTCCGCGGGGGGCTCTCCCTCAGTCTCTGCGGTTTCGGATTCTGGAGCCACGATATCGGTGGCTTTGAGGGCCTCCCCCCCGCTCACATCTACAAGCGCTGGGTCGCCTTCGGTCTGCTTTCCTCCCACAGCCGACTACACGGCAGCACTAGCTACCGGGTGCCCTGGAACTATGATGAAGAGGCCTGCGACGTGCTTCGGCACTTCACCCAGCTGAAGTGTCGCCTCATGCCCTACCTGTTTGCCGCCGCCGTCGAGGCTCATCGTGACGGCGTGCCCATGCTGCGCGCGATGCTCCTCGAGTTTCCCGACGATCCCGCCTGCGCCACCCTTGACCGGCAATACATGCTCGGCCCCGATCTCCTCGTTGCTCCGGTGTTCACTGAAGACGGCCGTGTTGAATTTTATCTGCCACCCGGCAGCTGGACGCACCTGCTCACTGGCGAAATCGTTCAAGGCGGCGTGTGGCGGCGCGAGACCCATGGCTTCCTCAGCATGCCGCTCTACCTGCGTCAGGCTTCCCTGCTGCCCCTTGGCGGCGACAGCGCGCGGCCTGATTACGACTACACCCAAAACCTCACCGTGCGTGTTCAGGTTTTGGCCGAAGGCCAGACTGCCTCCTGCAGCATCCCTCGTCTCGATGGGTCCACCGCCGCGACCATCCGGGCCTGTCGCCACGGATCTCATGTTGAGCTCTCTTGGGATGCTCCTCTTCCCGGCCTCGTGATCGAACTTGCGGATCGCCGCCAGCACCGTCCGGCCGGATCTAGTCAAAGCCTGCAAATTCCTGTCTAAACGCAGCAATCTTTCACGCGTTACGTTACAGCTTGTGCGGGCCCCTTTCGCGTCGCTATCCATGCGGCATGGCCCGCTCGTCTCGCCCGTCCAGGATGAATCTCACCAAACCCGCCACCTTGGCAGATATCGGACGCGCCGTCGGCGTCTCCGCCATGTCGGCCTCCGCGGTCCTGAATGGCTCCAAGACATCCACCCGCATCTCGGCCGAGACCCGCAATCGCATCCTCGAGGAGGCCGCGCGTCTCCGCTACCGTCCCAACGCCGCGGCCCGCGCCCTGAATCGGCGCAAAATGAACACCCTCGGTCTCGCCGGCATCGTCGACTCCGGGGAGCTCAACGCCTACTTCCTCGAAATCCTTAACGGTGTGCTCGAGGCCGCCGGCCGGTTTAACCAAAACATCACCGTTTTCACCCTCCACGACTGGAACGTGGATTCCGGCCGCCTCGCCGATTTTTGCGACGGCCGCATCGACGGTCTCATCTTGGTCGCGCCTGTCATCGCCAAGCCGCAGCCAGAGCTGTTCCCCGCCCATACGCCGTTCGTCTCGCTGCACTCCAACCATGCCATACCTGGCGTGATCAACATCGAGTCCGACGAGGAGAAAGGCGCCCAGGATATCGTGCAGCATCTGCTCCAGCAGGGCCACACCGACATCCTTCACCTCGCCGGCCCCGCTGGCATGCTCGGCACCCGGCGCCGTCTGGCGGGATTCAAAAAAGCCCTCGCCGCCGCCAAGCCGCGCAAGCTCGTCGCCCGCTCCATCGAGGGCGGGTTCAGCTCGGAGGATGCCGCCAGCGCGCTTCGCACCTGGATGCGCGACAACCAGGGAGCTACGCTGCCCACCGCTCTGTTCTGCGCGAACGACGCCTCTGCGCTCGGCTGCATGGAAGTCCTCTCCCAGGCCGGTCTCCGCGTGCCGCATGATATCAGCATCGCCGGTTTTGACGACACCATCGCGGCCCGCACCAGCGTCCCTCAACTCACCACCATCCGCCAGCCTCTCCGCCAGATGGGCGGCAAGGCGGTCGAGCTGATCGTGAATAGAGAACAAAATCCGCGTCCCGAGTCGGATAATATCGTGTTCCCCACGCAGACGATGTTTCGCGCCTCGGTCGCCCAGCCGCCGAAAAAGCCGATCCCGGTGCCCGACTTGCGCTAAACGGCAGGCGGCCCGCCGCTGGCGGAATCGTCGCTTCGTCCAAGGTCGGAGCTGTCTCGAGCCGCCTCTTCGGCGGCACTTGGGAGTCTAGGCCTTGAGCACCGTCACCGCCAGCAAGCCAAGCGTGGTCGGCTGAACGGGATTCGAAGAGATGTGGATCGCCTCCAGCACCGCGTCCGGGTGCGGGTTTTCCCACTCCAGGGTGTAAAGGTAGCGTTCGTATAGAAACGGGTCCCCGTTTTCCGTCACCACCAACGGCAACACCCCGGGCCCGTCGATTTGCGGAAAATCACTCCACCAGTCTTGGATGTTGGGCGGCTGACCTTCGTCCATTTTGCCAAGACCGCGAGCCACCAGCGGCACCGTCACCGTCCGCTTGCCCTTGAGGGCAAAGTCATACCAGGCGAAGGGCGTTTGCGTGCCCACAAAGCCGCACCCGTGCAGAAAATAAACCGACTTTACCGGCATGCCCACGGGGATGGTCACCTTCACCGGAGAAACCGCCTGCCCGGCCGACACGCGCAGCGAACGTGGCACGATGGCCGCCCGCCCGCCGTTCTTCTGCTCGTTGATCACGTCGAAAGGCACCCCGTGCACGAGTTGACGGCCGGGTGCTATGTGCAGAAGGGGAAATTGCCCCAACCAGCCATTTTGCCGAGTCAGCGAACGGTTCGCGTAGGTTTTTAGATCAAGCGTGACAAACTCCCCCGTGGAGCCCTGCGCGGTCCGGTGCGCACGGTGGCGCATCGCCTCCGCTTCTCTGCGTCGCGCATCCGTATCCTTCGGCCATGGACGCGAATTCTGGTTCAACAAGCTGGCCTCGTCGTCGGTGACCAGACCCGCGCCCACGCTCCGGACCGACGCACGGGTATGCAGCGCCGCGCCGAGCAGCACGCGGGGCTTAGCCCCCGTTCTCCCCAGCAGCTTCTCCTGCTCGATCATTCGGCACACTTGATCCAGCACGAGATGCCCGAGCTGACCGGAATCGAAACTCGCCGCCGTGACCGGTGGCCGTGCGTTGCGTGCGTTTGCACCGTCGCCTATCGCCACCACGGAAAGTTGGTCCGGCACCGCGCAGCCTAGTTCACGCAGCGCCTCCATGATCGTGTCCACATGATCCTCGTCGTAAATCACCAGCGCGGTCGCCCCGGCATGTTGCTCCAGCAACGCCGCGCATGAGGCTTTGACCGCTTCCGTGGTATGCGCCGCCAGTTCGATCACTCGCGCGGCCGATGCGGTCAGGCCCAGCCGCAGGCACCGCTCCTGATAGGCATGTTTGACCACCATCGAGCGGTGCGCCCGCCGCAGGGACCCCAAGAGGACCAACTCCTTATGTCCCTCGGCGGCCAGATGGGCCACCACCTGGCCCGTGCCGTCATGCCAGTCTTCCGCCGCGACCGCCACGCCTTGCGGCGCGATCTCGCCCACGACAAAGGGGATGCCCGCCCGCTCCAGTTCCGCCGCCTCCGCGTCCCATTCCCAGCCACCGTCGCTCAGGCGGAAAATCACCCCGTCGAAACGCTCCTTGATGACCGCCCGCAGTTGCGAACGTAGCGTGTCGCGACCCACGAAAAACCGTTCCGAAACCTCGACGCCGCGTCTCGTCGCCTCTTGCGCCACCCCTGCAAAGCGCCGGCTGCGATGGGTGAGCACCGCCACCCGCGCTCCAGTCAACACGTTCGCCACGCTGGCCACCGGATACACCGAGTAGCCCACCCGCCTCAGCCGCCCCTGGGCGAGCAACTGGGCCGCCGCCCGATTCACCGCCGCCTGACTCAGCCCCCAGCGCGCCGCCAAGGCACGTTCCGAGGGCAGTTTCTCCTGCGGCTTGCGCAACGCATCTTCCAGCAGCTCAAGATACTTGGCCAAGGCCATCGCCACGGGGCGCTGCTCGTTGGGGGTTTTCATCGTTCAGGCACCGTGGCGAGTTCGCACTGTGTTGCAACAAAATCGTGTAAATTGAGCACATCAACCCGCGCGCATGGATTTATTTCGTGCACAGGTAGCAGGTGCGCGTGTTCGAGCCCGTTTCAGGGTGGCGAAACGTTTTTTAATATTTTTTAAGTAACTGAATAACAGTGGTAAAAGATTTAAATTCCGTCTGATCGCTTTGCCTTGGGATAGATGTCTTTTTCTGCCGATTTTCACGTCTTTTCGTGAATTTATCGGTAACCTAATGGGAATTAATAGACTGATTTCCTCTGGTTTTATTTCTCCATTTAAGAATGTATACCGTTGTAATAAATAAAGATAAAATTGGCTTTTGAAATCAAAATGTGCGGCCGCTTTGCGGCGCTAGAATCTTGTTGATTTTATGATAAATCACCGCATGCATTGCCACCGGATCTAACGTCCCCCATCCCTACCCTAGCGTCCAAACACCCCAAGTGCTGGCTCGGTCTCCGCCGGAACAAACGTGCCCCTTCTACTCCCGTGAAAACCCCCAACCGCCGCGGCGCCAAACGCGCCTTCACTCTGATCGAACTCCTTACGGTCATCGCCATCATTGGCATCCTGGCCGCGATCCTGATCCCCACCGTTGGCGCCGTTCGCAAGCGCGCCCTGAAATCGCAATGCGCGAGTAATCTTCGTCAGCTCGGCACCGCGGTTAATCTCTACATCAACGACAACAAGCAGCGCTTGCCGAACGGGACCGATCAAAACGCCAATCTCCAGTGGCTCTCCACCGACCACCGCGATGCGTTTAAAAACTACGGCATGACGTTCGAGATGTTCTACTGCCGCGGCAACCCCACCTACATGGATGCCAACATGACCACCGCCAATCGAGAGAAGATCGGTGGCAACGGCATACCCATAGGCTACGTCTATCTTCCCGGCACCTCATACACCGCGAAGGATCAATTCGGGCGCGATATACCCAGTAAATATCGCGAGACGCGCCTCTCCAAGGTCACTTACCGACTCATCGCCGCCGATCTGAATCGTAAATGGAACAGTGACTTTGCCGGCGGTGTGAATCATGCCGATAACAATTCTCCCATCGGCGGTAATCATCTCTACCTCGATGGTGCCGTGAAATGGTTCTCGGCGGTGGAATTCGTCACGCGTCCGGCCATCAGCGGTGGCGGTAGCGAATACTACTTCAAAACCGAAGATTGATCCGCTTCGCGACCCTTCTGCGCAGACAGTTAGCCAAGCCCCCGGGCGTTTACCACCTTTGGTAAACCTCTTGGACGCGCTGTGTAAAATTTCCGCCCGCGGCTCGGACAACTTTGCGGGTTTCCCGCGTCCGCTGCCGCTTCCTAACCCCCACTGATTTTCGTCTCAAGACCCCACCTCCTCGCCATGCCCACCAAATCCCGCTTTGTTCGTCCCCGTGGTTATACCGTTTCCCGCCGCCTGCATCGCCTGATCGCATCGCTTCCTTTGGCATTTGCCCTCCACGCTCCGGTGAGCGCACAGACCACTTTGAGCTGGTCGTCGACCGGTAGCTCCACCCTCGGCGGTGACGGCTCATGGAGCGCAAGTGGTTTTAACTGGTGGAACGGTGCGGGCGCGGTCGCTTGGCCGGCCTCCGGAACCTCGAATCAGGCTCTCTTTTCCGGCACCGCAGGCACCGTGTCGCTGGATGCCGCCATTGCCGCCAATGCGCTTCGCTTCACGGCCAACGGCTATGTGCTTTCCGGGGGGCAAACCCTCACGCTCAATGGCTCCGCCCCCTTCATTTCCGTATCCGGCTCCACCGTATCCGCTACTCTCGGCAACAACACTGCCCTCGTCCTCGCTGGCACCGCCGGCCTCGCCAAGACCGGCACGGGCACACTCACCTTGAGCGGTTCCGCTCCGCACTCCGTCACCGGTGGCGTCACCGTGAACGGCGGCACGCTCCTGCTTAGTCTCGCCAATCTCGCCACCCCCGCCGACCTCGTTCCGGCCACCAACACCCTGACGCTCGGCACCGGCACCTTGACCGTCACCGGCAAGAGCACCGCCACTGCCTCCCAGACTTTC
>JALOTV010000184.1 GCA_025457685.1 Opitutaceae bacterium | reverse complement strand
TAGTGCAGGCCGCGTATCACCGAAAACAAGCGCCGCGACACCACCGCCACCCGCGCGCCGTCGCTCGTGCGCGCCTCGCCCTCGAGCCGCGCGGCCCAGGCGGGATCGAGCCGCGCCACCGCCGCCTCGGCCGTTTCGCCCTCAGGCAAGCGCAGCGGCACGAGGCCGCGACACGCGTGCGCGGCATCGCGCGCCACCACCTGCCCGCTGGCCGAGCCGCTGGGATACATGCCCTCGTCGTAGAGCACCACGCGCATGCCAGTGGCGGCCGCTTCCTCCAGCGCCACGCGCATAAACCCCAGCAGTCGCTCGCTCATCCAGCCGCAGTCGTGCGGCAGGCCCACGCGCGGATGCAGCACGAACTGCATCACCCCGTGCGCGCGAAAATCCGCCATCTGCCGCCGGATCTCGACCGCATCGAGCGCATCGTTCCAAAACCAAAACGGACACAGCGAGTGCTCCACTCCGGCAACAGGCAGATCGTGGCGGGACACAAAAAACGAGGCGGGCGCGGGCATGCGGAGTCAGGGGTAAAAACGACTTCCCCCACCCTACCCGAAACCCACCGCGCACGCGATGGCCAAACCGCGCAGCGACGTGACCTGATCGCTCACGCTATCCCAGCGCGTGCGCGCCGGTGTAAACGTTGGCCCGTTCGGCGCGCAAAAATCCCACCAGCGTGATGCCGGCCGCGCGGGCGGTCTCGATCGCCAGGCTCGACGGCGCGCCGATGCCGGCGAGCAGGGGCACGCCCGCCGCCCAACATTTCTGCACCAGCTCGAAACTCAGGCGTCCGCTCACCAACACCGCGTGGTCGGTGGCTGGCGTGCGCCCGGCCCAGAAGGCGGCGCCGAGCAGCTTGTCGAGGGCGTTGTGCCGGCCCACGTCCTCGCGAACGTCGAGCAGCTCGCCCTCGGCGGAAAAGAGCGCGGCGGCGTGCAGTCCGCCCGTGGCCGCAAAGCCCGGCTGGGCATCGCGCAGGCGGGCCGGCCACTCGCCGAGCGCGGCGCGGGCGAAGCGCCCCGGCGGCGTGGCGGGCAGCGGCGCCAGATCCTGGGCGAGCGCGGCGATGGTGGCCTTGCCGCACAGACCGCAGCTCGAGGCGGTGAAGACGTGGCGGGTGAGCCGCGCGGGATCGAAACGCGCCCGGGCCTCGCGCGAAAGCACGGCCTCCACGATGTTACCCTCCTCGCCCTGGGGCAGGTCGCGGCACGCGAAGACATCGAGCAAATCTTCTCTCGCGCGCACCACGCCCTCGGTGAGCAAAAACCCCGCCGCCAGCTCCCGGTCCTGGCCGGGCGTGCGCATGGTCACGGCCACGCCCCGACCGTCGATGCGGATTTCAAGCGGCTCCTCCACCGCCACCTCGTCCTCGGCCGGCGCGATCGCAGGCGTGACGTCCGCACGATGCCGGTCGATCGGGAAGCGGCGAGTGGAGAGCGACATTGTAAGGTTTTATTGAATACGCCAAACGATCAGACGAGCACGCGGTCGGCGTCGGTGCCAACAGCGGCGGGCGCCTTTTCCAGCGTCACCCAGGCGTTGTAATCGGGCGTGTCGCTCGCGCGGTCGCGGGCCTCGCGATCGAGGAGATGGTTGCCCTCGGGCCAGTGGATCTGGAGGTCGCCGCGCGTGAGCGGGGCGAGGTGCACGCGGCCGATATACTCGCCGCGCACGTTGCGCAGGCGCACGCGGTCGCCGTGCATAAGCCCGCGCTCGGCGGCGTCCTCCTCGTTCATCAGCACGGCGTCGCGCGGGGCGTCATTGAGCGGATCGATCTCGGCGTAGATGAGGGTGTTGAACTGCTTGCCGCGCCGCGTGCTGACGAAAAAGCGTCCGTCGTCCGGGCGCGCGGAGGGCAGGCGCGGCGTGGTCATGCGAGCGCGACCGCCGGGCAACGGGAACACGCCCTCGGCGCAGAGGTGGGGGCCGCCATAGACGAAGGAGTCGCCGGTCTGCGCGAGTTTCTCGATACCGGCGTAGAACGGCACCACGCGCGCGATCTCCTCGCGGATGGCCTGGCCGGTTTCGCAGCCGAGCAGGTGGGCGCGCGCGGGGTGCGCGGCGGCGGCAAGATCACGCAAGATGCGCCACTCGGCGCGGGCCTCGCCGACCTCGCGCGGAATGCAGGGGGAGAACATCACGCGCCGCTCGGTGCTGGTCTCGACTCCGCCGCCCTCCTGCTCGTAGCGCGTCTGCGCGGGCAACAGCCACACCTCGCCTCCGGGCGCGGGCGGCACAAACATCTGGTCGGTGAGGATGATGTCTTGGTGCACGCGCACGGGGGTGCGGGCGAGGGCCTCGCGCACGTGGTCGGGATCGGGCAGGGTGCGCAGGAAATTCCCGCCCACCGCGTAGAGCACGTCGAGCTGTCCGCGATGCGCAGCCTCGAGCATGCCCGGCGTGGTCAGGCCCGGGCCGGGCGGGATGGGAAACCCATACTGCGCCTCGAGCGCGGCGAGGTTGGCGGGCGTGAGTGGCACGGCGCCGGGCAAGGCGGTGGAGTAGCAACCCATCTCGCCGCCGCCCTGCACCGAGGAGTGGCCGCGGATGGGCACGGCGCCGGTGCCCTCGCGGCCGATCCAGCCGCGCGCAAGGGCGAGATCGAGGACGATGCGCACCGCGTCGGCCCCGGCGGGCGACTGGGTGAGACCCATGCTCCACACCACGATGCCGCGCGCGGCGCCGCCGACCTGCTCGGCCAGGGCCTCGATGGCCTCGGGGCGCGTGCCGGCACGGCGGGCATACTCGGCCAGCGGGGTGGCGAGGCACTCGGCGCGCAAGGCCTCGACCGAGGCGGGGTCTACGTGATCGCGCAGGTAGGCCGCATCGACTGCGCCGCGCTCGAAGAGCACGCGCAGCACGCCGTAGAAAAACGCCACGTCACCGCCCTGCGCGACCGGGAACCAGTAGTCGGCGAGATCGCTGCCAAAGACGGCGCTAAGCGGCGTGCTCGGTATCCAGTAACGCTTCAGGCCGGGCTCGAGGTAGGGGTTGATCACCACGATCTTCGCGCCGCGCTGCTTCGCGAGCAGAAGGTATTTGGTGGAGACGGGCTGATCGTTGGCGGGATTGGCGCCGACGATCAGGATGAGATCGGTTTTGAACCAATCGGCGTAGGTGCAGGTGGAGGCGGCGACGCCGGTCATCTCCTTCATCGCGGAGGTGGACGGCGCGTGGCAGAGGCGAGCGGCGTTGTCGATATGGGGCGTGCCGAGGAAACGCGCGACCTTTTGCGCGACGTAATAGACCTCGTTGGTCACGCCGCGCGCGGTGACGAAAAAGGCCATCCGCTCGGGCGCGGTGGCGGCGAGGCGCGCGCCGAGGCGGCGGTTGACCTCGTCCCACGACACGCGGGAAAAACCCGCCTCGCCGTGGCGACGCACCATCGGGTGGGCGAGGCGGCCGAGTTCGCGCAGGGCGGCGTTGTCCTGGCGGGCCAGCGGGGCCGCGTCGGCAAGCAGCGCGGGATCGAAGGCCGAGACGGTGTTGAGCCGCAGCAGATTCAGGCGGGTGAGGCAGAGGTGCGGGCCCGAGATGGTCCAGTCATGCAGGCCGGCGACACCGAGCGCGCAGCCATCGCAGACGCCCTTGGTGAGCACGCGCCAGGCGTGGGGAAGGTTGTCCCGGTTTCGCCAGATCACGCGCAGCATGTCGCGCAGGTGGCGGGGCTTGGTGTGGCCGAGGCCAAAGGGCGAGAGGCGGGCGAGCTTTTCGCGCAGGGTCTTGCGCAGCCGGTATTTTTCGAGACGGGGCGAGGGGGCGGCGGCGCGGGACGACATCGGGGAAGGGGCGGCGAAAACCGGAGAAGACACGCTAAGCGCAAAGCGAGTCGCGGACCAGACGCGGCGTGATTTTTTCGCGGAGGCCGCCGCGGGCGTCGCGCCGGCCGCGCCTCACTCGTAGCGCGCCGCGCGGCCGAGGTAGTTCAGGCTGAGCATTTCCTTCCACAGGCGGAAACGGCCCTCGTGGCTGATGCGGCCATGCTCCTCGTGCTCGGGGCTGGGCAGGAGAAAACCGAGGTCGGTGTTGATGCGCTCGATCTCGGCCTGCTGGGCGTTGAGGTCGTCGAGCGGCTCCGTGGTCCAGGGAACGGTGACGCCGCCCAAGGTGGCGACACGGTTGCGATGGCGGGCGAGCAGACGGGCGAAGGAACGCGTGCGCGGACGGCGCTCGATCAGCCAGTTCTCCGGATAAAAGCCGGCGAAGGGCAGGTAGTGATTATCGGTCACGATGCGCCGGCCGTCCGCCGTCTGGGTGGCGAGGTGGAGGCACACGGTGACGTTGCCCATGGGCTGGGGCAGAAACGCGATCTGCAGACGCGTGGTGTTGTCCGCGTCCTGATAGACCGACATGCGCAGGTAGAGGCTGGTCGCCACCTCGGCGCGCAGGGCCTGCACCTGTTTAAAACCCGCTTCTCGCAGACGGTCGCGCAGCTTCAGGAAACGCCCCTGCACCGGCCATTCGTCACCCGCACGGTTGAGCGCGAAGCGCGGGAAAAGCGGCAGCGGGCTGACGCTCATGGCATGGATGGCCAGCCAGCGGTAGATGCCGTCGATCAGAAACCACACGAGCAGGAACACGACGAACAACACCTCGAAGCCGCGCTGGCTCCAGCCAAAGTGCTGGAACATCTGGGCGAGGCCGCCCGCCATCACGCCCCAGCGCACCCACCGGTTCACGATCGCGAGCACGGGCGAAGCGTAGTGCTGGTTTAGCTTCAGCAGGAGCAGCGAGAGCAGCATCGCCGGGACGAGGAAATACACGGGCTGCATGGGCGAGAGAGGCGAAAGGGCGGCGGGTGAAAAACAAGACGCCGCGTCCGGACGCGGGTCCGAAACGCGGCGGGAGCGGCGGCGTAGTGATTTAGTTGATACGCACCGGCATGACCACGCAGATGAAATTGGCGTCGGTCTTGAGCACGCCGGGGCTGACCTCGTCCTTCAGCTCGAAGTAAACCTCGTCCTTGGTCAGGGCGCGGAGCGGATCGATGATGAACTGGGGGTTGAACGCGACCTGGAGGTCTGGACCGCTGTAGGCGATGGCCATGGTCTCGTGGGCCTCGCCGAAGTCGGGACTGCTGGCGCTGATCTCGAGGTGGTTGCTGGTGAGCTTGAGCTTCACCGAGTTGCTCTTGTCAGAGCAGACGAGGGCGGCGCGGTGCACGCACTCGACCAGAAGCTCGCGCTCCAGCTTGATGCGCTGGTGGGTCTCCTTGGGGATGACCTGCTGGTAGTTGGGGTAGTTGCCCTCGACGACCTTGCTGTAGAGGTAGATCGAATCCACCAGGCCGCTGTCGGGATTGTCGGCGTGGATCTGGAAGGCGGCGCGGCGCTCGTTGAACGAGACCTTTAGCTTCTCGCCCTTGTCGAGCATGCGGAGCAGCTCGCCCACCGTCTTGGCGGGAAGGATGATGGAGCCGGCCTTCTCGGCGGGCACCTCGAGCTCCTTGGAGACCAGGGCGAGGCGGCGGCCGTCGGTGGCGACGAGGGAGAGCTTGGCGTCGCGGAAATTGAAATACACGCCGTTGAGGATGTAGCGCGTCTCGTCGGTGGACTGGGCGTAGGCCACGCTCTTGAGCATCGAGATGAGCTCGGCCTGCTCGAGGGTGAAGGTCTTGTCGTCGCCGAAATCAGGCAGCGGGGGGAACTCCTCCTTGCCGATGCCCATGATGCGGAAAACCGAGCCGCCGGAGGTGAGTTTCACCTGGTGGTTGGGCGCGGCGTCGAAGTTGACGTCGAGCTGGGGCAGCTCGCGCACGATGCCGGCGAGGCGCTTGACTGGCAGGGTAACCGCGCCGGTCTCCTTCACCTCGGCCTTGATCTTGGCGCGGATGCCGAGATCGAGGTTGGTGGTGGTGAGGGTGATGCCGTCCTTCTCCGCTTCGATCAGCACGTTGCTGAGGATGGGCATGGTGGCTTTGGAGCCCACGACGTTGAGCACTTGGGCGAGGCCGTTGCTGAAGTGATCGCGGTTGATCTTGAATTTCATGGGGGGAGCGGGAGCGGAAGTGGATGCGGGGGCTTGCCGGGAAGGATACGTGGAGTGAAAGGGCGAAAGAAACGGGAGAGCGCGAGAGTGGGAAGGTAAAAGCGGCTAAAAGCGGCGCGCTTTGCGGGCGGGCGGGTGAACGGGCGAACGGCTTTTTCCCAAGGTCTGAGTTATTCCTAACCTTAATTTAAAAGTCAGTCTTCTCCTTAAGGGCTGTGAATAAGGCCAACAAAGGTCCCGGTTGCCCTCGTGGAACGAGTCGAATGCGGGTGGCGAACAAATCCGGGTTCAGGTCGGGCAAACGGAGGCTTACGCGCAAAGGACAAGTTATTGGGCAGGGTTCGCAAAGTTCCCGACAGAGTTCTTCACAAGGGCGGCCGGGAATCGGATGAACCGGTTCCGGCGGCGGCGGGGATCGTTCCTGGCATGGCCTTGCGTCGCAGGTGGCG
>JALOTV010000183.1 GCA_025457685.1 Opitutaceae bacterium | reverse complement strand
TCCGCCGGCGACTTGTTTCCGTGGATGGCACAATACATTTTGTATTTGTGAACATATTTTTTACAATACTGCTCACCTTCTTGGTCACGCCGCTCTTCGCACAGGAGACGGGGGCCTTGGAGCGGACTTATCGCGACGCCTACCCCGCGCCGAAAGGCACGTTGGTGCTGGAGGTGCAACGCGGGTTGGTGGAGGTGGTAAACGCTGAGGCGGGTGGGGAAGTGGTTTTTGAGATCACGCAGCGTCTGCAACGCTCCTCGCGGGCGAGCGGCGGGGTGGTGCAACGGTTGACGCGGGATTTGTTGCCCGGTGGTTTTGATCCGGAGCGGACCTTCGCGCAGCTGAAACCGGAGTATCGCGCGACGGGCGACGAGCTGCGTCTGCGTTTGGCGGATTCGCGGCTGGCGGTGTTTGATTGGGACGCGTCGTTGCAGATGGCGATCGAGGTAAAGGTCACCGTGCCGCGCGGCGTGGCGATCCGGATGCGCGGCGTGGCGGCGGGCGTGACGTTTCCGCAGGATCACGTCGGCGATCTCGACGTGGAGAGCGATTCGGGGGCGTTTTCCGCCCGACGAGTCGAGGGCGACGTGCGTGTGCGGGTGAGGGCGGCGTCGATCAAGATCGGCGACGTGAGCGGTCGCAGCGAATTACACAGCGACATGGGACTGGTGTTGGCCGGTCACCTGCGCGGGCCGGCCAAAGTGAGCACGTTTAACGGCAGCGTGGAGGTGATGCAGGCCTACGACGCGCTGAAGATTCGGGGTTCGGATGCGCTGGTTCAGATCGGAGTGTCGGAGCCCGCGCCCAAGTCGCTCGACGTGAAGATCGCGACGGGCGAGATCATGCTGAACGTGGATCGCGGCATGGGGCTGTCGCTGGATGCGGCGACCACCTGGATAGGGCGGGTGAAGATGCGCGGGCTGGAGCCGGAGAATCTGCGCGGCGGGATCAACGCGTCCTCTCTCCGGGCGGATCTGGCCGGGGGCGGTCCGGTGGCCCGTTTACGCACGAGCGGGGGAAATATTTCGCTGGTGGGCCGCGCGCCGGCCGAGCCTTTCGACATGGTGCCGCAGGAAAGCGAGCCGGCCGGCGACGCGACCTGAGCCGAACGCGGAGACGTTGCGACGCGTGTGAGCGAGCGCTTGCGGCGTGCGGCGCGAGCGGGCCAACTTGGCCGGATGCAATCTGGAGAATCGGTGATGGCGGAGCTCACGGCGCGACTGCGTCGCCTGCATGTGCTGGGTTCGGTGTCGGGGCTGCTGGGCTGGGATGAGCAGGTCAACCTGCCGTCCGCCGCGGCGGAGGCGCGGGGCGCGCAGATGGCCCTGCTGGCCGAGCTCGCGCATGCGGAGTCGGTCGCGCCCCGGCTGGGCGAGTTGCTCGTTTTGGCGGAGTCGTGCCTGGCGCGCGGCGAACTCGACGCCGAGGCGGCCGTGGTGGTGCGGGCGGCGCGGCGAGATTACGACCGCGCGGTCAAGCTGCCGGCGGAGCTGGTGGCGGAGAAGGCGCGGCTGAGCAGCGAGGCCTACCATGCCTGGGCGTCGGCGAGGGCGGCGCGGGATTTTGCGACCTTCGCGCCCTATCTGGAAAAACACCTGGAGATCGCGCGGCGCGAGGCGGAGCTGCTCGGGTATGGCGGCCGGCCCTACGATCTGGCCATAGACCGGCATGATCCCGGCCTGGACACGGCGCGGGTGGACGCCTTGTTCGCGCGGCTGCGGGCGGGACTGGTGCCACTGGTGCGGCGCATAGACGCGAAAGGCGAGGCGGCGCGGGCTGGCGGCGGACACGCGGCGGAGCTGAAGGGCTTTGACGTGGAGGCGCAGCGGCGGGTGGTGCGCGAGGTAACGGCGGCGCTGGGCTTTGATTTTTCGCGCGGGCGGCTGGACGTGTCGCTGCATCCCTTCTGCGAGGGCTCGGGCGACGACGTGCGGCTGACCACGCGTTTCGATTCCGACGAGCCGCTCGACGCGCTCTACAGCTCCATCCACGAGGCGGGGCACGGACTCTACGAGCAAGGCCTGCCGCGCGAGCGGGCGGGCACGGCGCTCGGGACGGCGGCGGGCATGGCGGTGCACGAATCGCAGAGCCGGCTGTGGGAAAACCAGGTGGCGCGCTCGCGGGCGTTCTGGCGCTGGCTGGAGCCGCGCTTCCGCGCCGCCTTCCCCCGCGCGCTCGAAGGAGTATCCGGCGATCAACTACACGCGGCGGCCAATGCGGTGCGCCCAGGCGGCATGATCCGGGTGGATGCCGACGAGGTGCACTACAACCTGCACATCCTGCTGCGATTCGAGCTGGAGAAGCGCCTCTTCGACGGATCGCTGGCGGTGGCGGAACTGCCGGCGGCGTGGGACGCGCTGGCGGAGGAGCTGCTCGGGCGGCGGCCGGAGCATGCCGCCGAAGGCGTGCTGCAGGACGTGCACTGGAGCGGCGGCGCCTTCGGCTATTTCCCCAGCTACACCTTGGGCAACATGATCGCGGCGCAGCTCTGGGCGACGGCGAAGGCGCGGCTGCCCGGGCTGGAAGAAGACTTCGCGCGCGGGGACTTTGGCCGGCTGCTCGGCTGGCTGCGCGCCGAGGTGCACGCGCACGGCCGGCGGGAGGATGCGTTTGCCCTCACCCGCCGGGTGACGGGCGCGGAGCTGGGGCCGGAAGCTTTGCTGGCCTATCTGGACGAGCGCTACGGATGAGCTGAGGTTTTCACCGTCATGGAACTGATCGATACGCACACCCACCTGGAGAGTTTCGACAAACGCGGGGAGACCGACGCGGTCCTCGCGCGCGCGGCGGAAGCGGGCGTGGGCAAGCTGGTGACCATCGGCACGAGCACGGAGGACTGGGCGCGCTACCGCGGACTGGCGGCGCGGCATGCCGGGCGGGTGTTCTACACCGCCGGGCTGCATCCCTGCTCGGTGGATGAGCGCTGGAGCGAGGAGCTGGCGGAGCTGGAGGGATTTTGGCACGGCGAAGGGGCGCGGCCGGTGGCGCTCGGCGAGTGTGGGCTGGACCGGTTTCACCTCCCCAAGGATGACGCGGCGCGGGCCGAGCGCGTCTTTGCGTGGCAGCGGGCGGCCTTTGCGGCGCAGCTCGTGCTGGCGAAGCGGCTGGGGTGCCCGTTGGTGGTGCACTCGCGCGGGGCGTTCGCCGAGTGCGTGGCGATGATCGACGCCAGCGGCGTGGCGTGGGAGCGGGTGGTGTTTCACTGCTTCACGGAAGGCGCGGCGGAGATGGGGGAACTCGTGCGGCGCGGCGGGCGCGGATCCTTCACCGGCGTGGTGACCTACAAGAACGCCGAGACGGTGCGCGACGCGGTGCGCGCGCAGGGAGTGGAGCGCTTGATGCTCGAGACCGATGCGCCCTACCTCGCGCCGACGCCGCATCGCGGCAAGACGAACGAGCCCGCGTATCTGCGCCACACGGCGGAGGCGGCGGCGGATGCGCTGGGGCTTCCGCTGGCGGAGCTGGCCGAGCACACGACCCGCAATGCGCGGGCGTTTTTCGAAATCTGACCGGGCGAGGCCCGAAGCCGGATCAGGCCTCGTCGAACTTGCGGGCGAAGAGGGCGTCGAGCTCGTCGAGCATGGCGGCGGCGTCGGCCCCGGAGGCGAGGAACTTGACCTTCGAGCCCTTGCCGGCGGCGAGCATCATGAGGCCCATGATGGATTTGCCGTTCACCTGTTCATCGTCCTTTTCGACCATGACGTCGGCTTTGAACTTGTTGGTGATGCGCACGATCATCGCGGCGGGGCGGGCATGGATGCCCATCTTGTTTTGGACAACAAGCTCGCGGACGAGTTGAGCGGCGGCGTCGGTCTTTTCCATTTAGGTGGCGATAAGTTCCGCCGGGAACGACAGCTTGCAACCCAAAACCGGACGGGCAGGGTGCGCGTTCCCCCCTCTCGACATGCCTTCCGACCATACCGCCATCATCGTGCCCTGCCGGCTGGAATCGACCCGGTTCCCGCGCAAATTGCTGCATCGCGTGAAGGGCAAGCCCTTGGTGCTGTGGGTCGCGGAGCGTATCCGGGCGGAGGCGCCGGAGTTTCCCTGCTGGTTCGCGGTGGACGACGCTCTGCTGGCGGCGCCGCTGGAGGCGGCGGGTTTTCGCACCGTGATGACGTCGGTGGCGCACCAAAGCGGCACGGACCGGCTGGCGGAGGCCAATCGCACGGTCGGCGCGGCGCGGGTGATCAACGTGCAGGCGGACGAGCCGCTGGTGACTGGCGCGCAGATCCGGCGGCTGGCAGAGCTGATCGCGGGGCCGGCGGCGATGGCCACGCTGGCGACGCCGTTCAAGCGCGCGGAGGATTTTCTCAACCCCAACCAGGTGAAGGTTGTCTTCGCGCCCGGCGCGGGGTGGCGTTCGCTCTATTTTTCGCGCTCGCCCATGCCCTACGCCCGCGACCTCGCCGGCCGGGTGGACGACGCCTGGGTGGCGGCCAACCCGTGCTACAAGCACCTCGGGCTCTACGCCTACAAGGCGGAGTTGATCGAGAAATTCGCGAGCCTGCCGCCCGGACGCTACGAGCGAATCGAGAAGCTGGAGCAGCTGCGAGTATTGGAAAACGGATACGAAATCGCGTGCGACGTGACCGAGGATCCGGGACTCGGGGTGGATACGCCGGAGGACGCGGTGAAATTCGAGGCGGCGCTGGGTGGTTGAGGCGTGGGACGGACTCGATCAACGATACTCGACCAGCCGATAAAACACCTGCGGGCGCCCTGCGAGCGGATCGGCCAGCTCGATGACGGCGCCGGTGCCGTCGGCGAAAGCGATGGTTTGCCAACCATCATCGGTTAGCGTGGTGGAGGCTTGCAGATCGTAGCTCAGGTTTGGCCGACTGGAAAAGGTTAGCCTGGCATCGCCGGACTCGATGCGGATGGCGAGTTGAGGTGCGGACAAGGCGCGGAAGAGAACGGTCTTGGGCTGGCTCGGCGCGTAGGTCGCGGACTCGTCCACGGCGCGAAAAACTATCTGATAATCCCCGGGGTGATCGGCAGTGAAGGCGCGACCGTGGATGTGGCCATAGCCGGAGGCGTTTTCATAAACCGGAAATGACGGGCGGTCGCCCTCGCTCGCGGTCCAGCCGACCGGGCGAGTGAAGGTGGGCGTCGTGGCCCCGGTTTCCCAAAAGCCGAAGCTGGCACCTTGCGGACCGGTGACGGAGACCAGTTCGATGCGAGTGCGTGCGCCGGGGGGGAATTCGATGACGTTACCCTCGGCGCTGAAGCTCAGTTCAGTGGCGTAGAAGCCGCCTGGAAACTGGGGCAGATAAGTGCTGAGTGGCTCGCCGCGCGGCACGTAAAGGGACAGCTGAAAACCGGGGCCCGCGAGACCGAGCCGAGACTCGTCCTCCGGGTCCACGCCGGCCTCGATGTGATCATGTGCGCGGAGCGTAAACGGACCGAGCACGCAGAGGCAGGCGAGCAATGCGTAAAACGAAAGGCGACTCATGGGTGGAGAAAAACCGGATTGGCGAGAGCGAGGCGGGGGGGGATTTCCGACCAAGGCAGGGTGGCCACGTGCCCATCGACGAAGAGGTAGTTGGCCCCCGTGCCGTGGCAGCGGACGTTGACGGAGGATTGGAACAGCGCGCTCGTGACACGTCCGCGTGAGGCGCCGGCGAAGTGGAAATGCTCGGAGGAGGCGTCGACGGCCAATTCGCCGACGAGCAAGGTGGCTGCGGGCTGGCGCACTTTGGTAAACGCGACGCCGGTGCCGTCGGCGAGGGTGAGGAGATCGTTGAGGGCGTAAGAGATTTTCGCCGGGTGATCCGGCACGGACGGGCAACGTCCGATAAAATCCGGTCCGAGGTAGGCGGTGAGGGTGTGCGTCCAAGAAAGCGAGCTTCCGTCGGGCGCGCGCTGGTGGCTGCTCGAAGGGAGGCGGCCCTGATTTTCGCCGGCGTAAAGGTGGATGGCGGCGCCGAATTGGCGGAGGTTGCTCAAGCAGCGCGTGGTCTGGCCGGTGGCGCGCACGCGGGCGGCGACGGGAAAGAGGATGGCGGCGAGGATGCCGATGATCGCGACGACCGTGAGGAGCTCGATGAGCGTGAATGCGCTGCGACGATGCATGGCGGGCGGAAGGGCGATGGGAGGAGAGGAGAAGGCGCGCCCGGCAGGGACGAGCGCGCCCGAGGTGACTGGGACTTAGCGGCGGCGACGACGCAGGGTGGCGAAGCCGAGCACGGCGACGCCAGCGAGGGCGGCGAAGGCGGAGGGTTCGGGGATGGCCTGCAAGGTGACGTTTGCCCCGTAGGTCGGCAGCGTGCCGGTCTCGGTGAGCTGAGCGGCGTAGTTGGCGCCGCCCACGAAGAACGAGTAGTCGCCGGCGGGCAAATTGTTGAACGAACCGGTGACAAAGCCGTCGGCCAGTCCGTCGCCCATGGTGCCGAAGGCTTCGCCATAGTTGTCGGCGGTGCCATCGGCGATGTGGCCGATGTA
>JALOTV010000182.1 GCA_025457685.1 Opitutaceae bacterium | reverse complement strand
CGAACGTTGGCCACCAGCGAGACTTGGGTGGGCTCCAGGGTGGAGGCGTCCACGCCGGCGAGCTTGGCGAGGCGGTCGCGCACGGAGGCGGCGTAGAGACGCTCGGCGGTGTCGAACTGGTTGGAGGTTTTGATCGCCTCGACGACGCCGGCGAGGATGGCGGGGAGGTCGGCCTTGATCTCTTGTTTGCCGGCGGTGTCCACGAGTTGCTCGGCGAGCTGGACGCGGAGGCGGGCGGAGCGGGTGGAGTTGAATTTCTCGGTGATCTCGTCCTCGGCGGAGACGGGGGTCTCGCGAATGAAGTAGCATTCGGTCTTCTTAACGGGGACGGAGATGCGTGGATCCTTGGCGATGGCCTTCTTGGCGGCGGACCACCACTTCTTGAACTTCTCGTCACCAAGGATTTGGGCGAAAACGATCTCGATCTCGATCTGGGTGGCGGCGGAGTTGGGATAGGCGGCGAGGGCCTCGATCAGCAACTGGGCGGGATCGTTGGCGATGAGTTTGGCGAGGCCGGCGGGGTCGGTCTCCTTGCGCACGAGGAGGTGGGCGGCGGGTAGGACATCGAGGGTGTTGACGCAGAAGGCGGGGTCCATGGGGTGGCCCGGCTTGGTCTTGAAATCGATGATGAGCTTACCGGCGGCCTCGTCGTAGGTCTTTATCTGGCCGAAGCCCCAGCTTTTATGAACGCAGTAAGCGCCTGGCTCCATGGCCTCCAGCTTGGCTTTGGCCGTCTTGAGGGACGGATTCTTGGCAACGAGCGTGGAGATGGTTTCGGAATTCATGTCAGAGAGGTTACAGGAGAGGGTTGGTCAGCAAAGCGGTCGGAGGCGGGCGCTGTCAACGCCAGCGGGCCAAAGGCGTGTTTTGGTCGCCAAAAAGCAGAACGCGCTTGCGTGCGCGAGCCGCGCCCTTTTCCTCCCGCCCTGCCTGTAGGGGTGCCCGATGCGTCGGGCTGAGATTGCGGCACGACCGGCCGCTCGACCCTTCGAACCTGAAACGGATTATACCGGCGAAGGAAACAGCAGGGTGACGTTCCTACCGCGCTATCTTTGCGCGGGCGCCGCCCTCTTTCTCCCCGGGAGTCCGATTTGGGTCGGGCCCAAAGTCACACCATGCGACTCCCGACACAGATCCTTCTCCTCGGCGCGATTCTCACGAACAGCGCCCGAGCCACCGACAACGCGCCCTTGCCGGGCGCCCCCGATGCCGCCCCGGCCGCTCCGCCGGCGGTGACAAACGCGCCGCAAGCACCGGACACTGAAACGGTGCAACTGGAACCGGTGCGGGTGACCGCCGACCTCTGGGAAACGCCCTTGGAAAAAATCGCCGCCAGCGTGAGCGTCTATGATGGCGCGAAACTCTCGCGCGATGGGGCGCGCCACTTTGGCGACCTGGCAAATCAGATCCCCAACCTGACCTACGCGGGAGGGACCTCGCGGCCGCGTTACTTTCAGATCCGCGGCATCGGCGAGAATTCCCAGTTCGAGGGGGAGAGCCCCGATTCGGCCGTGCGCTTTCTCGTGGACGATCTGGATTTCACCGGCATCGGCACGGTGGGCGGAACCTTTGATGTTCGCCAAGTCGAGGTGCTGCGAGGTCCTCAGGCGGGGGCTTTCGGCGCGAACGCCGCCGGCGGAGTTATTCGCCTCGTGACCAACGAGCCCACGCCCTACGCGACCGGCGCGGTCGAGGGCAGCGTGGGCACGGACGGTCTGCGCGAGGCTGGCGTGGCCATCGGCGGTCCGGTTGTGGCCGAGCAGCCGGAGAAACTCATGTTTCGCGTCGCGGTGCAGCGTCACGAGAGCGACGGATTCCTTCGCAACGCGTTTCTAAACGAAGACACCAACGCCCGCGACGAGTGGATGTCGCGCCTGAAGCTCACCTACAACCCCAACGCGGTCTGGCGCTGGGACACGACGGTCTTTTACGCCGACGTGAACAACGGCTACGACCAGTTCTCGCTCGATAACAACGGCCGCTTCACCTTCAGCGACGAGCCCGGTCGCGACACGCAGGAGACGTTGGCGGGCAGCGTGCGTGGCGTGTATTCCGGCTGGACTGAGGCGACGCTTACCACGGTGACCACCGGAGCCTGGACGGACTCGATCTACAGCTACGACAGCGACTGGGCGTCCAGCTATGATCCCGACCCGTTGGTCGGCGCGTATCAGAGCCAGCTCGAGCTCGTGCGCGATCGTGGTTCCTACGGTCAGGAACTGCGTCTGGATTCGGTGCTTCAGCGCGACGCGCTCGGTTGGGTGGATCGCTGGACGGTGGGCACGTATTTCGCTCGGCTCGACGAAGACAGCGTGTTTACCAACTACGCTACAGACGTGCCCACCCAGGTGAAGAGCACGGAGCAGGCCTTGACCGATTATCGCGCGGACAACCTGGCGGTGTTTGGCCAGGCCGCCCACGACGTGTCCGACCAGACGCGTGTGATCCTCGGCTTGCGCGGCGAATACGTGACCCAGCGCAGCCGCGTGGACCAGGACGGCAACGGCACGAACGACTTCGCACCTGAATTCGACGACGCGCTGGTCGGCGGGAAAGTCACGCTGGAGCACGATCTCACCGATCGTCACGGGGTGTTTGCCTCGGTGGCGCGCGGCTACAAGGCGGGCGGAGTGAGCGTCGATCCCGGCATCGTGCCCGGCACCGATCCCCTGACCTTCGAGACCGAGACGCTGTGGAACTACGAGGCCGGACTGCGCGCCCACTGGCTGGAGCGTCGTCTGAGTGGAGAGCTCACCTATTTCTATCTGGACCGTCGCGATCCCCAGCTTCGCGGGTCGGTGGGCGACACCGATGATTTCCGTTACTACACGATCAACGGCGATCATGCGGATGTGCACGGGCTCGAATCGTCGCTGAGCCATCGCCTGACCGATGCGTGGACCGTGCATGGTTCCCTCGCGGTGATGCGTTCGCAGCGGGACGTGTTTATCCTGCCCAACGGCACCACGGCGGAGTCGCGTGAACTCGCCGCCACTCCGGCCTATGGCTACACCATCGGGCTCCGTTACCGCGCGCCTCGCGGCTGGTTCGGCAGCGTGGAACTGGTCGGCCGCGACGAATACTTCGAATCGGAAGGGAGCGACGAGACGCGCAGCGCCTACGCGGTGGTGAACTCCGCCCTGGGCTATGCCTGGCAGAAGTGGACGGTCACCCTGTGGGCCCGTAATCTGTTGGACGAGGAATACGAGCAGCGGGTGTTTAACTTCGGCAACGACCCTGCCACGGGCTACGCGCCGACTCGATACGAGAGCCGAGCCGAGCCCCGTCAACTCGGGGTTAGCGCCGCGTATCGGTTCTGAGGTTTAGCCTGGCCCGCCCACGAGGGCGAAACGGAGTCCGTCCGGCCTGTGCCGGGCGGACTCTTTTGCTTGTGCGGCCGGCGCTTGCGCGGCGGCGCGGGTATGCTCTTTTGAGCGAAACCGATGCCGCTAGAACACGACGCCCTCAAAGACGCTTTCGCCCGCACCTCGCTCTTCGAGGACAAGACCTGGCGTCTGGCGCCCGAAGCCTGGCCGCTCACCCGCGCGCAGGCGGAGGAACTCGCGGACATCGGGCAGGCGTGCCTCGATTACCATCGAGCGCTGGAGACGCTGTATCTTCGTAGCGTCGCGGGCAAAAACCTGCTCCGCAACAAACCCCTGCTCGCGCCGTGGGTCGCCGAGTATCTCGACCGCAGCAAACCCGAGGCGCTCATCGCACATGCGCGTGATCCGAAAAACCGCGGCGCGCTTCCCTCCGTGTTGCGTCCCGATCTGTTGCTGACCGACGAAGGCTGGGCGATGACCGAGCTCGACTCGGTGCCCGGCGGCATAGGCCTGACCGCGTTCCTTAACCGCCTGTATGCGGAGACCGGCGATATCGTTGGCGAGCGCGACGCGATGGTCGCGAACTTCCACGCCGCGGTCGCCGCGCTGCGTTCCGATATCCGCAATCCGCTCATTGCCATCGTGGTGAGTGACGAAGCCGCCACCTATCGCCCAGAGATGGAGTGGCTGGCGACTCAACTCCAGCTGCAGGGCAAGCGGGTGTTTTGCCTCGGACCCGACGAGATTTTCCCCCTCGGCAACTCCCTGTGTTTCGACGTCGAGGGCAACCCCGAGAAGATCGACATCGTCTACCGCTTTTTCGAGCTGTGGGATCTCGAACGCATCCCGACGGCCCAGTATTTTTTTGAATCGTGGCAAGCGGGCGAGGTGGCGATCACGCCGCCGATGCGGGCTTTTCAAGAGGAGAAGCTCGGGCTGGCGCTGTTTCACCACCACCTGTTGCAGGACTATTGGGCCGAGACCTTGCCGGCCAAGAGTCGCGAGCGACTGCGTGCGCTCATCCCCGCGTCGTGGGTGCTGGACGCCGCGCCGCTCCCGCCCGGCGCGACGCTGGTGGGGCCGACGGTCGGCGGCCGAGCCTTGAGCGATTGGCGCGGCTTGGTGGATGCGTCCAAAAAAGAGCGCGAGTTGATCATCAAGATATCCGGCTTTCACGAGACCGCGTGGGGCGCGAGGAGCGTGTTTTACGGCGCCGATTGCTCGCGCGAAGAGTGGCAGGCAGCGGTGGACATCGCGATGAATGACGCGCCCACGAATCTGCACATCCTGCAAACCTACCGCAAACCGCGCCGCGCCCAGCACGCGCTCTATCCGGTCGCGGGCGGCGAGGCGGCGACCGAGCACGGCAGGCTGCGGCTGTGTCCCTACTATTTCATCAAGGGCGACAAGGCGGAGCTGAGCGGCGCGTTGGCGACCTTTTGTCCGCCCGATAAAAAAATCATCCATGGCATGCAGGACGCCGCGCTGATGCCCTGCCGGGTGGTTGACGCGATATGAGCGCGCGGCGAGCCGTGACCACGCCTCGCCGAGGGGCAGGTAAAAAATGGCAAGTTTGGGTGGCGCGCTTCGGCTAAACTGGTTTCTTTTCCCGCATGGCCGATCAAGACATCAACGCGATCATCGCGCTCATCCGCAAAGAGGACGAGCGCTTCGACCGGCAGGCCTATTTCTTCGTCCGTGACGGGCTGGAGTATGCGGTGAAAGAGCTGAAGAAACGCGATTCCGCCCGTGCCCGCGTGTCGCGCCACGTGACCGGACGTGAACTATCCGAAGGCCTGCGCGACTACGCGCTCGAACAATACGGCCCGCTCGCGCTCACCGTGCTCCACAACTGGGGCATTCGCGAGACGATCCACTTCGGGGACATCGTTTACAACCTCATCGAATACGGGGTTTTTAGCAAAACCGAGAGCGACCGCCGCGAGGACTTCGCCGACGTGTTCACTTTCGACGAGGCTTTCGTCACCCGTTTCCTGCCCCGCCATCGCCGGCTGCCGCTCCCGAGTTTCGCCGAGACGGAGTAGGGCGGAGCGCACGCGTGGGCCGCGTCAAAGCTCCGCCGGCGCGCATTGGTCGTTGGACATTGGTCGTCAATTATTCAGCGTTTGCCCCGATGCCTTCCTTGCTCGCTCCCGCTGATCGCCGACTGCTCGAACGCCTCTGGGCCCAGCCCGTTCACCGCACCGAACTCGCCAACGGACTCGTCCTGCTGGTCCAGCCGGATGACGCCGCGCCTGTGGTCTCGGTGCAGGTTTGGGTAAAAACGGGCAGCCAGCACGAGGGCGCGCTGCTCGGCGCCGGGCTTTCCCATTATCTGGAGCATCTGCTTTTCAAGGGCACTGAACGCCGCGCCGGACGGGAGATCTCCGCCACGGTGCAGGCGCACGGCGGGTCGATCAACGCCTACACCACCTACGACCGCACGGTTTACTACATCGACCTGCCCGCGCCCCATCTGGACGTCGCGGTCGATCTGCTGGCGGACATGGTCCTGCGCAGCACCCTGCCGGCCGACGAGGTCTCGCGGGAGCGAGACGTGATCCTGCGCGAGATTGCGATGGGCGACGACGACCACGACCGCCGCCACTGGGACGCGCTCGCGCGCACCGTTTTCAAGACCCATCCCCTGCGCGAACCCGTGATCGGACATCGCGACGTGTTCTCTGCCGTGACCCGCGACGAGTTGCTCGCCTACTACCGCGAACGCTACGCGCCCAACAACCTCGTGGTGGTCATCGCCGGCGATATCTCGGCCGAGGCCGCGCGCGCCAGCGTGGAGACGCATTTCGGCGCCGCGCCCCGCCGTCGCCTGGCCCCGGTATATCAGCCGGGCGAATACCCCCAGCTCGCGCCGCGCATCCGGCGCGAGACCGCGGACGTGGAGCAATCGCGCGGCGCCATCGCCTGGCCGTCCGTCGCGCTCACCCATCCCGACGCGCCTCTGCTCGATTTGCTGGCCGTGGTGCTGGGCCACGGCGACAGCTCTCCGCTCTGGACCGAGCTGCGTGAAAAACAGCGGCTCGTGCACAGCATCGACGCCCACCACTGGACGCCGGGCGAGGCGGGGCTTTTCGCGATCTTTTTCACCGCCGATCCCGA
>JALOTV010000181.1 GCA_025457685.1 Opitutaceae bacterium | reverse complement strand
GGTGAACTCGGGGCCGGCGATCCAGCGGCGTTTTTTCTCGCTGGGGATGTCCTTGATCGGGGCGATCTGGGATTGCCAGAAGCCGAGGCAGTAGCCGCTGGCCTCGGCGTTGCCGATGGGCTTGAGGGCGTGGAGCCAGAACCAGGTCGGGTTGGCGGCGAGTTGGAACGAGTTGAGGATGTGCTCGACCGTGTTCATGCAGCGGTCGGGGGTGGCGCCGCCGGTGAGGTATTCGTATTCGTTTTGAAACCACGGGCGCGGCGGGAGTTTTTCGGTGATCTCCTTGTGCACGGGCAGGACGCGTTCGCTGGGCCAGCCGACGGTGTGGACGACGTAGGCATCGACGAGTTTGGCGACCTCGGGATCGCTCATGCCGGGGGCGATGAGCTTGGGGAAGCCGTGGTAGGTGTCGGCGAAGAGCATGATCGACGGATCATGGGCGCGGACGGCGGACGCGACGGCCTTGAAGGACGGGATGTAGGCCTCGGGGTTGGGGTATTCGCAGGTGGGGTAGATGGTGTGGTTGACGTTGGGCTCGTTTTGCAGGCCGAACATCGAGGTGCGCAGGCCGGCGGCGGAGAGAGTCTTGATGTCGGTGACGACGGCCTGGGCGAAGTCGGCGAGGAAGCGGTCGCGGTCGCCTTGGTATTCGGGGTCGTTTTCGAAGCCGGGGGCGAAGGGGCGGAGACGGTTTTTGAGGCGACCATCCTTCTCGTGGAGAGCGACGTAGGAGCGGTTGGCTTTCCAGTAGGGGGCGGGAGACCAGTATTCGAAGGAGAGGCCCTCGATGCCGGCGGTGTTCATCATCTCGCGCAGTTCGTCGAGTTGCGAAGGCCAGCGAGGTTTTAGGAATTTGCCCTCGGGGTCGGTGCCGCGCCAGTAGAGGCCGCCGGCGAGGCGGACGTAGCGGAAGCCGGCCATCATCTCCTTGGCGAAGCGCTCGCGTTCGGCGGGAGTAAGGTCGTGGGGGACGGCGATGGGTTCCTCGGGGAGGCCGTTGTTGCCGGAGCCGATGGAGTCGGACTGGATCTCGACGCCCATGCCGAGGATGGTCTGCTTGGGCTGATCGGGGTAGATGCGGAACTGGCCGGGGGCAAGCGGGGTGGGCGCGGCGGGCGCGGCCGCGGAGGAGTTGACGAGCGCGAAAGAGGCAAAAGCCACTATCAGGAGCTGCGAAAGGGAACGGGGATGAGATGGGTGCATGGGGATGGCTGTGCGTGGGTTAAGAAGATCAGAGTTGTTCCCAGAATTCCCAGCTGCGGGGAGGGAGGGTGGGTTGGAGACGGTCGCCGGAAAAGTTGCCGATGGGGACGCCGAGGGTGCCGGGGCCGGCCTCGTCCGGGGTGAAGCGGAAGCCCTGCCAGCGAGCGGAGGCGTCGAGGCCGGTGGCGACATCGAAGGGGCGGGCGGCGGTGGCGGAGCGGTTGGCGACGACGACGGTCATTTTCCCGTCGGGGCGGCGGTAGGGAGTTCCACGGCATGCGTTTGGCGAAGCTGCCGACGGCGTGCCAGTTGTAGGGATTGTAGATCCAGTGGCCGGGGGGCACGGCGGCGGCCTTGCGCTCGAGGGCGATGGCTTGGGAGCGAACGAGGATGGGCTGGTTGATGCCGATCTCGATATCGAGGGCGTCGGCGGACGCGGGCGCGGAGGGGGCGACGAAGCAGAGGTGGGGAGCTCCGTGGCGTCCGTCGGCCTGGCCGGGATGTTCGGGGATGGAAACGCCGCCGCGGTCGAAGTCGCGTTTGAAGATGCGGTCGGTGCCGCCGTCCCACGCGAGGGTGAACTCTGTGGGCGTCCATTCGGCCGGCGGGGTGTAGCCGCCGCGGTCCTGGACGGCGAGGTAAACGGTGACGGGCTGGTTGACGATGAAGTTGTAGGCGAGGCCGGGGCGGGCGGCGTCGCCGCGTTTGGCGGAGACGATCTCGAGGTCGCGGAGCTGCGCGGGGATGGCGGTGAACTCGGGGCCGCCGGGCCAGCGGCGCTTTTTCTCGCTGGGGATGTCCTTGATCGGGGCGATCTGGGATTGCCAGAAGCCGAGGCAGTAGCCGCTGGCCTCGGCGTTGCCGATGGGCTTGAGGGCATGGAGCCAGAACCAGGTCGGGTTGGCGCCGAGCTGGAACGAATTCATGATATGCTCAACGGTGTTGAGGCAGCGGTCGGGGGTGGCGCCGCCGGTGAGGTATTCGTATTCGTTTTGGAACCACGGGCGCGGGGGAAGTTTTTCGGTGATCTCCTTGTGCACGCCGGCGACGGATTCGCTCGGCCAGCCGATGGTGTGGACGACGTAGGCGTCGACGAGCGCGGCGACCGCGGGGTCGCTCATGGCGGGAGCGATGAGTTTGGGGAAGCCGTGATAGGTGTCGGCGAAGAGCATGATCGACGGATCATGGGCGCGGACGGCGGACGCGACGGCCTGGTAGGACGGCACATAGGAGGCGGAGTCGGGGTATTCGCAGGTTGGGTAGATGGAGTGGTTGACGTAGGGTTCGTTCTGCAGGCCGAACATCGAGGTGCGCAGGCCGGCGGCGGCGAGGGTCTTGATGTCGGTGACGACGGCCTGGGCGAAGTCGGCGAGGAAGCGCTCGCGGTCGCCTTGGTAGTCGGGGTCGTTTTCGAAGCCGGGGGCGAAGGGGCGGAGGCGGTTGCGGGCGTGGCCGTCGGGTTTGTGGAGTGCGGTGTAGGAGCGGTTGGCCTTCCAGAAAGGGGCGGGGGACCAGTATTCGAAGGAGAGACCCTCGATGCCGGCGGTGTCCATCATCTCACGCAGCTCTTCGAGTTGGGAAGGCCAGCGCGGTTGGAGGAATTTACCCTCGGGGTCGAGGCCGCGCCAGTAGAGGCCGCCTGCGAGGCGGACGTAGCGGAAGCCGGCCATCATCTCCTTGGCGAAGCGTTCGCGCTCGGAGGGCGTGAGGTCGTGGGGGACTGCTATGGGCGCTTCGGGTAGGCCGTTGTTTCCGGAGCCGATGGAGTCTGACTGGATCTCCACGCCGATGCCGAGGATGGTCTGTTTCGTCTGGTCGGGGTGGACGGTGTAGCGGACGGTCGCAAGCGGGGCGGCGGAGAGGGGCATGGCAGCGAGAAGGGCGCCGACGGCGAGTAGCGAGGGTTTAGGCATTGGGCTAATGGTGCGTGGGTCCGCGGCGGAGTGCGGATCAGTGCTGGATCCAGAATTCCCACGCGCGGTCGGGAACATGGAGCGCGAGCTCGGCACCGGTGGCGGTGCCGACGGGCACGCCGTTAAAGCCGGGGCCGGCGTCTTCTGGGGTGTAGCGCAGGCCGTGAAAAACGGTGTCGGCGGGTAGGCCGGTTTGGAGGCGGAAGGTGTGGTCGGCGGCGCTGCGGTTGGCGACGACGAGGACGAGTTTGCCGTCGGGGCGTTTGAAGGCCATCGGGCGCAGGTCGCTGTCGTAGCGGGCCTCGGTGAGGGCGATGCCGCGGCTGTTCCAAGGCATGTGGCGGAGGAAGCCGACAAGGGCGTGCCAGTTGTATCGGTTCCAGACCCACTCGCCGGGCTGGAGACCGGGGAAGTCGGGGTGCTCGGTGGAGGGATCGTCGTTGGCGGGGCGCCAGTAGCCGAGGGAGTAGCCGCCGGCCTCGGAGTTGTAGATGGGTTTGAGGGCGTGGAGCCAGAACCAGGTCGGGGCCTCGCCGAGGTGGAACCAGTTCATGATGTGCATGACGGTGTTTACGCAGCGGTCGGGCGAGGTGGTCTCGGTGCCGTATTCGTATTCGTTTTGGAAGAGGGGTTTGTCGTGGCCGAAGCGGGCACGGACGGCCTCGACGTGCTCCTTGACGATGGCGGAGTCGGCGCCGACGTGGTGGAGCACGAGGGCGTCCACGAGGTGGCGGGCCTCGGGATCGTCCATGACGGGGCGGATGTTTTTCAGCTCCCAGGAATCGGCGATTATGCGGATCTTCGGGTCGTGGGCGCGGATGGCGGGCGCGACGGCGCGGAAGGTGGCGTCGTATTGCTCGACGGTGTAGCCGCAGCGGGAGTAGTCGCTCCCGCCGTGCCAGGGGCGGGGCTCGTTCTGTAGTCCCCACATGGATACCCTGATGCTGGCGGCCTGGAGGGTCTTGATGTCGGCGACCTTGGCGGCGGCGAAATCGGCGAAGAAGCGGGCGGTGTCTCCCTTGTAGATCGGGTCGTCGCGCCACTCGGGGCCGAAGGGTTTGAGGAGGTTGCGCTTCACGTCGGCGCAGACGTAGGCCTCGCAGGCTTTCCAGAAGGGGGCGGGGGACCAGTATTCGAGGGAGACGCCCTCGACGCCGGCGGTGTCGAGCATCTCGCGGATCTCCTCGAGCTGGGTGTCCCAGCGGGGGCGGAGGTATTTGCGTTCGGGGTCGAGGCCGCGCCAATAGAGCCCGCCGGCAAGGCGGCAGTAGCGGAAGCCTTTGAGCATCTCGTTGTAGAAACGCTGGCGCTCCGAGGGCGTGAGGTCGTGGGGCACGCTGGTGCGAGCCTCGGGCAGGCCGTTGTTACCCGAACCGATGGAGTCGGACTGGATTTCGAAACCGAGGCCTTCGATGACCTGGCGAGGTTGGTCGGGGTGAACGGTGTAGTAGCTCTCGGCCGGCGCGGGGGTGGCGCGCGGCGGGCGGTTCATCGGGTATTGCGGGTTGTAGCCGGACTGGGCCATGGCGGGCATGGCTACCGCAAGGAGGGGGAGTAGGAGCAGTGTAGGTTTCATAAGCGGGAACAGCGTGGCAGCCAGACGCGCATGGGGCTGGGGCCGCGGTTCGCCCAGAGTGCGTAGGGGATGGCGACAGAGGGCGTGGCGGTGGCAGCGGCGGAGAACGATGGGGAGTCGTCGGTGATTTCGAGCACGGTGGCGCCGCCGAGGAAATCGGGACGGTGGACAGGGCGGCAGGAGGCGGTGTCGGGGAGGGTGAGCGTGGCGACGTAGCCGGCGTGGTCCGCGCCCTCGAAGGCGTAAACCACGGGGCCGCGTTCGAGGGCGATCTGGCCGGCGGTGGAGGCGATGGCGGGGTGGCCGGTGACGCGGCGCACGGGCATGTCGAGGCTTAGGCGGAGGGTGTCGCCGGCGGACCAGCGGCGGGTGATTTTCAGGTAACCGTTTTCCTGCTCGGGGTGGAGCGGGGCGTCGTTGAGCCAAAGGGACCAAGCGGCCGGTTCGTCGTTGAAATATGAATACAAATCGGTGGGGAGCGGGCGGCCCGTGTTCCAACCGGGGAGGCGGAGGCGGAGGGTGAAGTCGGAGGGGGTGGCGGGATTGACGCGGACGGTGATGTCGCCGGTCCAGGGGTAGTCGGTATCGACCGCGAGGGCGACGGGCCCGGCACTGGTGGCGGTGGTGATCTCGGCGGAGGCGTAGAGGTTGAGCCAGAGGTCGTCGGGGCCGGCGGCGGCGACGTAGCCGCCGAGGGAGGCGAGCAGGCGCATGAGGTTGGGCGGGCAGCAGGCGCAGCCGAACCAGGGGGCACGGCCGGCGTGGCCGTGGTTGTTTTTGGTGATGCCGTCGTATTCGAGGGTGTTTGGGTAGAAGAAGCGATCGCCGGTGAGCGAGACACCGGAGAGGGTGCCGTTGTAGAGCGTGCGTTCGAACACGTCCATGTAGCGGCCTTGGCCGGTGAGCAGGAACATGCGGTGGCTCCAGTAGAGAAAGGCGATGGCGGCGCAGGTCTCGTTGTAGCAGGCGTGAGGGAGTTCGTAGTCGTCGCCGTAGGACTCGAGTTCGGTGCGGGCGCCGCAGCCGCCGGTGAGGTGGAGTTTGCGGCCGACGACGTTTTCCCAGAGGCCGGTGATGAGGCGGATGTGCGCGGTGGAGCCGGTGGCGGCGGCGACGTCGGCGATGCCGGAGTAGAGGTAGTTGGCGCGGACGGCGTGGCCGACGGCTTCGTGTTGTTGCAGGACCGGGAGGTGTTCCTGGTTGTAGGCGATGCCGTCCGGCGTGCGACCGCGGCTCTCCAGGCAGAAGCGGGCGAGCTGGATCCAGCGGGCGTCGCCGGTGAAGGCGTGAAGACGCGCGAGTGCCATTTCGATGAGCGGATGGCCGGGGGAGAGCGGCTTTTGCTCGTCGCCGAATTCGCGGTGGAGGTTTTCGGCGGCGCGCAGGCAGACGTCGATGAGGCTGCGCGAACCGGTGGCGAGGGCGTGGGCGACGCCGGCCTCGAAGAGGTGTCCGAGGTTGTAGGTCTCGTGGCTGTCGCGTTCCTGGACCCAGCGGGCGGGGCCGACCCAGCCGTGGGCGGGGGAGTCGGGGTGCATGGTGCGCCAGGTGTAGAGGTAACCGTCGGGTTCCTGGGCGGCGGCGACGCGCGCGATCATGTCCTCGAGCTGGGCGACGAGGGCCGGATCGGGCGCGAGGCTGAGGCAGTAAGAGGCGCCCTCGATGCACTTGTAGACGTCGGTGTCGTCGAAGGGGAACTCGGTGGGCGGCTTGGTCTGGAAGCTAGTCTCGCCGGCGGCGCGACGTCGCATGGTCTCGGCGGCGAGGTCGAAGTTTTTTAGCCGGAGCGAATCTTCGCACTGCTGGAGGGCGAAGGGGACGGTGACCTCGCGATTGATCTGTTGGCGGCGGCCGAGCACGCCCCCGCGCAGGCGGACGCGGGTGAAGGCGACGGGTTGGATGGCGGGGGCGGTCATGGCGGCGCGCGGCGTTTAGTAGCAGCGGATCTCGTAGAGCGCGGCGGAGGGGTCGCCGTTGGTGGCGGAGACGACGACGCGTAGGCGTTTGGCGGATACAGGGGAGGCGAGGGCGTGGCGGCGCAGGCGTTGGTAGTTGTTTTTCACCGACACGACCGTGATCCAGCCGGCGTCGGTCTCAGCTTCGACCGTGTAATCGCGCGGGCACTGGGCGTCGCGATAGAAGGGCGCGTAGGCGTGGTATTCGCGGATGAGGTGGCCGGGGAAGACGAGCCGGACCTCGCGGATGGTTTTGGCGTCGGGCCAGGCGAGCTCGAGCGCCTGCGGGAGCGGTTGGGCGGGATCGGAGACCCAGAGATTGGTCTGGCGGTGGGGACGCGTGACGCCGGTAAGGGCTTGCTCGGGGCCGAAGGGTTTTTGCGCGGGGGAGATGCGGTAGGCGAGGGTGTGGCCGTTGCCGTAGCGGCGCATGCGACCGGGGGAGATGGCATACATGGCCATGTGGCCGGGGATGATCCTTTGGGCGCAGTGCCAGCGGACGGCCTTGTCGGGCAGGGCGTCGAGGCGGAGGAAGGCGCCCGGGGGGAGATCGGTCGGCAGTGCGAGCGCGAGCGTCCAGCGCACCCAGTGCGGGCCGCCGGGGGGCACGACGACCTGGCCGGTGGCGAGCGGGGTGCCGGGTTCGCTGCGGTAGTCCCAGATGTGGTCGGCGCGGTGGAGGGCGAGCGAGAGGGTGCGCGGCTCGGCGGAGTCGTTGGAGAGGCAGAGCTCGACGAAGTCGAGGCGGCCGCCGGAGCTGCCGATGAGCTGGCCGCGGCGGGTTTCGAGGCGCTCGATTTTATATTGTGGCTGGTCCTTCCAGATCGCGAGGCCGTCGTGGAAGCCGGGGGTCTCGGGCGCGACGCCGTGGATCGGGGCGGTGGAGCTGGCTGAGATGGCGGCGGAGCGGGCGAGGTCGGCCGCATCGCGGTTGGCGAAGCCGGGGAGGAAGCAGCCGTTGGCGAGGAGGCGCTGCTGGATGTCGGTGATGTCCTCGACGACGAGTTGGTCAAAGCCGTGCCCGCGCTGGACGCCGAGCGCGGCGGCGATGCCGGCGGCCTCGCCCATGAGGGCGGTGGTGCCCATGACGCGCACGGTGCCGAGGGCGGCGTGGGTGACGGAGACGTTGCGGCCGGCCATCATGAGGTTGTCGCAATCCTTGGCGAGGAGGACGCGGAGCGGCACGCCGTAAGGGCCGCAGTAGGACATGGCGGAGTAGTCGCTGAAAGTGTCGTATTCGTTGTCGTGGCCGCCGGCGGCGGCGGAAGGCTCGGAGGTTTTTGCGAGCAGGCCGCCGGGGGTGTGGA
>JALOTV010000180.1 GCA_025457685.1 Opitutaceae bacterium | reverse complement strand
TTCGCGATGGCGGCGGTGCTGCTCGCCTTCGCGCTCAACATGTCGGGCGTGTTCGAGTTCGCCCTGCGCGCCACCGCGCTCGGCGGCGACCTGCAACAAAAGCAGGGGCTGGCCGGCTCCTTTTTCACCGGCGTGCTCGCCACCGTGGTCGCCACGCCGTGCAGCGCGCCCTTCCTCGCCCCCGCCCTCGGCGCGGCCCTCGCCCTGCCGGTGGCGTCGAGCTTCGCGGTCTTCACCGCCATCGCGCTCGGCCTCGCCGCGCCCTACCTCGTGCTCGCGGCCTTCCCCGCCGCGGTGCGCGCGCTGCCGCGTCCCGGCGCGTGGATGGAGGGTTTTAAACAGGGCATGGCTTTCCTGCTCTACGGCACGGTCGGCCTGTTGCTCTGGATCCTCGCCGGTCAACTCGAGGGCGACGCGCTGCTCTCCGTGGTGCTGGCGCTGACCGCGCTCGCCTTCGCGCTCTGGCTCTACGGGCGGGCGACCGCGCCCGGCGCGCGCGACACCGTCGGCCGCAAGATCCGCTTCGCGCTCGCCCTCGCGCTGGCCGGCGGCGCGGTCGCCTATGGCTGGCCGCGCGCCGCCGCACCCACCGATCTGGTCTGGGAACCGTGGAGCGCCGAGCGCGTGGCCGAGCTGCGCGCCGAGGGCCGGCCCATCTACGTCGATTTCACCGCGCGCTGGTGCTTCACCTGCCAGACCAACAAGAAGGCCGTCTTCGCCGGGCCCGGTTCCGGCGAGGTTTTGAAAACCTTCCGCGAGCGGCGCGTGGCGACCTTGCGCGCCGACTGGACCAATCGCGACCCGCTCATCACCGCCGAGCTCAAACGCTGGGAACGCGCCGCCGTGCCGTTCAACCTGATCTACCTCCCCGGCGCCGCCGAGCCCGCGGTGCTGCCCGAGCTGCTCACGCCCTCCATCGTGCTCGACGCGCTCGGGCGCTGAGCGGCGCGCGAGGGCGGGCGTATTCCGGGGTCGAGTTTTGGCGCGGGAGTGTTTGGTTGCCCGGCTATGAAGTTCACCGTGTCCAAACGTTTCGCCTTTGAGGCGGCGCATTCGTTGCCCCACCTGCCCGTCGGGCACCAGTGCCGCAACGTGCACGGACACTCCTACGTGGTGGAGGTGTTTTGCTCCGGCCCGCTGGACGCGCGGGGCTTCGTGGTCGATTTCGCGGAGATCAGCGCCGCCGTGAAACCCATCGTGGACCGGCTCGACCACCAGTTTCTCAACGACATCCTGCCCGTGCACACCACGGCGGAAAATCTCGGGGCCTGGATCCTGGAGCAAATCATCCCGGCCCTGCCGCTGGTCACGCGGGTGGACGTCCACGAGACCGCCCGCAGCTGCGCCCGCGTGGAGCGCTGAGCCGGCGGGCGGCAGGCGGCGGACGACTACTCGCGACTCACTCGAACGTGTCCCCCTGGCGCGACAACGCGCGCTCGGCCGAGCGGCGGCCGAGGTGGAAAAACACCGCCGGCGTGACGACGAAGGTGAGGAAGGTGCACGAGGCCAGGCCGCCCACGATGGCGACCGCCACCGGGTGCAGGATCTCCTTGCCCGGATCGTCGGCGGCGAGGATGAGCGGCACGAGCGCGATGCCGGCGGCCAGGGCCGTCATCAACACCGGCACCACGCGCTCCAGCGTGCCGCGCACGACCATCTCGCGCGTAAAACCCTCGCCCTCGTGCTGCATGAGGTGGAGGTAGTGCGAGAGCAGCATGATGTTGTTGCGCGCGGCCACGCCGCCCACCGCGATGAAGCCGACCAGCGAGGCGATGCTGATGTTGTCCAGCTTCCACCAGGTGAGGGCGAGGGCGCCGGCCAACGCGAGCGGGATGCTCGACATGACCTGGAGCGCGAGCCCGAGGCTGCCGAAATAGCCTTGCAGCAGGATGACCACGGCCACCGCGATCACCGCGCCGAGCACGGCGATGCGGCGGGTGGCATCGCGCCGCGCCTCGAACTCGCCCTCGTAGGTCACGAAGTAGCCCTCGGGCAGGCGCACCCGCTCCGCCACGTCGGCGCGCAGGCGCTCCACGCTCGCGCCGACATCGCGCCCGGTGGGCTGGATGGCGAGGGTGATGCGCCGCTGGCTGTTTTCGCGGAAGATGACGTTGGGGCCGCGCGCCTCGCGCACCTCCGCGACCGCGCCGAGCGGCACGCGCGGTCCGGCCGGCGTGGCCACGGGCAGTTCGCGCAGGCGCTCGGCCGAATCGCGCCACGCCTCCGGCAATCGCAGCACCAGCGGGATGCTCCGCTGGTCCTCGCGCAGCTCCGCGATCTCCGCGCCGCCCACCAGGGTGGCGAGCAGCTCACCCAGCCCGGCCGGCGTGAGCCCGTAGGCGGCCGCGCGCTCGCGGTCCGGCTCGATGCGGAGCTGCGGGATGTCGGCCTGCGCGTCGAGCCGCGCCTTCTCGAAACCGGGGATGGCGCGGGCGAGGGCCTGCACCTGCTCGCCGAGGCGGCGCAGCTCGGCCAGATCGGGGCCGAAGATCTTCACCGCCACGGGCGCGGAGACGCCGCTCATCATGTGGCCGATGCGATCCGCCAGCGGACCGCTCACCACCGCGAAAACGCCCGGGATGGCGCGCAGGCGCGTGTTGATCTCGGCGATCACTTCCGCGCGCGGACGGCGGGAATCGGGCGTGAAATCCACGTCGAACTCGGCGGTGGAGACGGGCACCACATGGTCGCCGCGCTCGGCGCGCCCGAGGCGGCGGCCGACCTTGGCCACGCCTTCCACCGCGAGCAGCTCGCGCTCGATGATGTCGCCGATGCGATTCATCTCCGCGAGCGAGGTGCCGGGCGCGGACGTGGCGGCCACGAGCGCGGTCTCCTCGCGAAACTTGGGCAGGAAGTCCTTGCCCATTCTCGGGTAGAGGGCGAAGGCGGCCAGCAGCGCCACCGCGACGGCCGCAAGCACCGGCGCAGGAAAACGCAGCGCCGGGCGGATGGCCGTCGCCTGCACGACGCGTTTGAGCACGCGCACGAAACGGCCGTCCTCGTGGACTGCGCCCGCCCGGGGCCGCAGCAGCAGCGCGCAAAGCACCGGGATGACGGTGAGCGAGACGACAAACGAGGCGACCATGCTGAGGATGGTGGCGATGGCGATGGGCGCGAAGAGCCGGCCCTCCACGCCGCTCAGGCCCAGCAGGGGCAGAAACACGAGCACGATGAGCACGGTGGCGTAGAGGATGGAGTTTCGCACCTCGCCCGAGGCCTCCGCGATCACGGTCAGGCGCGGGCGCGGCGCGGCGCGGGCGGCGTTTTCCCGCAGGCGGCGGAAGACGTTTTCCACGTCCACGATGGCGTCGTCCACCACCATGCCCATCGCGACGGCCAAGCCGCCGAGCGTCATCGAGTTCACCGACAGGCCGAACCACGCGAAGGTGAGCAGCGTGATGGCGAAACTCAGCGGGATCGCCGTCAGAGTGATGAGGGTGGTGCGGACGTTGAGCAGGAATAAAAACAAGATCACGGCGACCATCACCGCGGCGTCGCGTATGGCCTCCTTCAGATTGCCGATCGCGTGGTCGATGAACTGGCGCTGCTGGAAAAGCGGCACGAGCTCGACGCCTGGCGGCAGGGAGGGACGCAGCTCCTCGAGCGCGGCCTCGATGCGCTCGGTCAGCTCGCGGGTGTCGAACCCTGGCGCCTTGGTGATCGACATGATCACACCGCGCGTCGGCTCCTTCTCAGGCGCGATGCTCACGGAGGCGTCGCCGCGCATGGGCTCCACGCCCCACGCCACCTCGGCCACGTCGGCGAGGGTGACGACGCGGTCCGCCGTCACCCGCACCACGGTGCGGCCGAGGGCGGCGAGGTCGGTGCTCATAGCGAGGTTGCGCACCATTATCTCGGTCGGCCCCTCGCTCAGGAAACCTCCCGTGGCGGTGCCGGCCGAGCCGGCCACGGCCGCGGCCAGCTCGTCGTGGGAAACCGAATACGCGGCCATGCGCGCGGGATCGGGCCGCACCTCGAGGCGGCGCACGCCTCCGCCCATGTTGAGGATCTCGGCGATGCCGGGGATGGCTTGCAGGCGCCGCCGCAGGGTCCAGTCGGCGAGGGTGCGGATCTCGGCGGGCGCGAGGTGGCCGGGCTCGCCCTCGGGCACGGTGGAGCGCATGCCGACGAGCATGATCTCGCCCATCAGCGAGGCCACGGGCGTCATGAAGGGCTGCACGCCCTCGGGCAGTTGTTCGCGCGCGGTTTGCAGGCGCTCCTGCACCTGGACGCGCGCGGCATGGATGTCGGTGCCCCAGCCAAACTCGGCATAGACGAGTGAAAGCGCCACGTCGGAGTTGGACCGCAGGCGGCCCAGACCGGCCACGCCCATGAGCGCGTTTTCAAGCGGCTGGGTGACGCGCGCCTCGACCTCCTCGGGCGCGAGTCCGGGCGACTCGGTGAGGATGACGACGGTGGGCTTGGTGAGATCGGGCAGGACCTCGACGGGAAGCCGGAGCCCCTGGCGGAGGCCAAGCGCGAGCACGAGGAAGGCGAGGCCAAGCACCACCGCGCGGTGGCGCAGCGACCACTGGATGAGTTGATTAAGCATGGCGGCGGCGCGCGAGGGCGATGGCGAGGGCGGCGGTGGAGAGGGCGAGCAGCGCCGTGGCGATCTGCCACGGACGCTCGGGATGCTCGTGACCATGCGCATGGTCGTCGTGTTCGCCGTGATCCGGCTCCGGACCGTGGTCGTGGCCTTCGTGGCCCGCCTCGGACCCATGATCGTGGTCGTGGCCGGCATGGTCGTGGGCCTCGCCGGGTTTGAGCTCCGAGCCGTCGGCGGCATGTTCATGACCGTGGGCGGCGTCGAGCGCCTCCTTGAGGGAAAGCGCCCCGCCGCCGGCGAATGACAGCGAGTAGGCGCCGGTCGTCACCACCTCGGCGCCGGGGGCGAGCCCGTCGAGGATCTCGACGTGGCGGTCGTTGGTCGCGCCCAGCACGACCGGGCTTTTCACAAACGCGTTGGGCAGCGCGGGATCGCGCACGAACACGATGCGCGGGGCCACGCCCTCGCCCTGCACGGCGGCGCGCGGCACGGCGAGCACGTCGGGCCGGCTGGCAAGGATGACGACAAACTCGGCGCGCATGCCGGGGCGGAAACGGCCCTCGGGATTTGGCAGGCGGAAATGCGCCTCGAGCGTGCCGGTGGCGGGATCGGCCTCGGTGCCGATGCGGGCGAGCTCGCCGGTGACGGTCTCGCCGGGAAAAGCGGTCAACCGGATCCGCGCGCGGGTCTCGCCCGTGCGCAGACGACCCGCCACCGCCTCCGGCACGCGGGCGACGGCGTGCACCTCCGACAGATCGGTGATCTCGAGCAGCGCGGCGTCCGGCTCCACCGGATCGCCGAGGTGGATCGCGCAGGCCGTCACCGTGCCCGCCATGGGGGCGCGCAGCGCGACGACCGGCGGCGGATCGCCGGCTTGGCGGCTTTCCACCCGCACGATTTCGGCGCCCGCCTCCACGCGGTCGCCCAGGTGCGCGGTCAGGCCGACCACACGGCCCGAGATCCGGCTGCTCACCGCGGCCTGGCTGGCATGGGCGGCCTCGATGCGGCCGAGGGCAAAGGCGGTTTCCTCAAAGAGACGCGTCTCGGCCTTGGCAAATTCGAGGCGCAGATTGGCGACGGTGTTGGCGTCGAGGACGACGGTGCTTTGCTCGCGCTCCGCGGCGGGCGCGGCGACGAGCGAGGCGGTGAAAAAGAGACAGATCGGGAAGGAGAGTTTCATGGAAAATCAGAGCGGGAGACAGCAGGCGGCGGAGAGGCGGCGCACGACGGCGCGGTGGTAGTCGAGACGGGTGGAGAGATCGGAGCGCTCGATCTCGGCGAGGCGTTCGCGGGCGCGAAAAACCGGGGTCGCTTCGATCTCGCCCCGGGCGTAGGCGGCCTCGGTCGCGGCGAGGTGCTCGCGCGCGGCGGGCAGGAGTTCGGCCGCGATCGCGACAGCGGCGTCATAGCGGGCGCGGACCTCGGCGGCGCTGGCGGCGACCTCGTTGGCGGCGGCGCGCAGACGGGCCTCGCGTTCGAGCGCAGTGCGGCGGCGCGCGGCCTGTTTCTCCGCGATGAGCGGCGCCGCGGCGTCGCGAACCGGCAAGGGCAGGCTGAAACGCACGCCCAGCATGGCTTGTTGGTCGCGCCCGCCGGTGTCGTCGCGATCCTGGTCGCCCTCGGCAAACACCCCGACCAGGAAATCCTCCCGGCCCGCGGAACGGGCCAGCGCGACCTCGGCGTCGGCGGCGGCGAGCCTCGCCTCCGCCAGACTCGTGTCGGCGCAGGCTCCGGGCGCGGGCACGGCGGCGGCTTCCGGAGGCAGCCCCAGATCGACCGCGACGAGCAGGCCGGGATCGGCCTCGCGGGCGAGCAGATGGGCCAGCCGCATCGAGGCCGCCGCGCGGGCGGCGCGGGGAACGGCGACGGCGAGCTCGGCCTCGCGGGCCGCGAGCGCGGCCTGGGAGGAATCGAGGGCGGAGAGTTGGCCGGCGCGCATCCGGGCCGCCTG
>JALOTV010000421.1 GCA_025457685.1 Opitutaceae bacterium | reverse complement strand
CGCGGATGGCGGCGACGAGGCGGTCGCGGTTGCCGCGCAGGGTCTCGAGCAGGCCCTGGCGCCAGCCCTCGCTGTCGCGATAGGCGGCTTCACAGGCGGCGAAACCGAGGCAGGTGACCTCGGCGACGATGCCGGCGGTGGCGCGCACGAAGCGGGCGCGCAGGGCGGGTTCGGGGATGATGGCGAAGGAGGTGCCGAGGCCGGGGACGTTGTAGGTCTTGCTCGGGGCCATGAGCGTAACGGTGCGGGCGGCGTGCTCGGGCGCGACCAAGGCGGTGGGCAGGTGGGGGAGGGCGGGGTCGAGGATGAGGTCGCAGTGGATCTCGTCGGAGCAGAGCACGAGGTCGTGACGCGCGCAGAAGTCGGCGAGGCGAACGAGCTCGTCGCGGCGGAAGACGCGGGCGACGGGGTTGTGCGGGTTGCAGAGGAAAAAGAGTTTGGTGCGCGGGGTGACGGCGGCTTCGAGCGCGGCCCAGTCGATTTCCCAACGGCCGTCGGCGAGGCCGGTGGGGCCGGGGCGGAGGATGAGCGGGACGGGCACCGAGACGCGCCCGGAGTTTTTGGGCGCGGTCATGAACGGCGGATAGACCGGGGTGAGGCACAGCACCTCTTCGCCGATGGCGGCGAAGGCTTGGGAGGTGACGTTGAGCCCGCAGACGAGACCGGGCAGCCAGACGATCCAGGCGGGGTCGATGGTCCAGCCGTAGCGAGTGGCGCAGGCGGAGACGACGGCGTCCACGGTGGATTTGACCGGGCGGGCGTAGCCAAAGATGCCGTGCTCCACGCGCGCATGCAGGGCGGCGAGGATGGCCGGCGAGGAGCGGAAATCCATGTCCGCGACCCAGAGCGGGAGGATGTCGCGATCCGGGTATTTTTGCCACTTCTGCGAGTCGGTGCCGAGGCGGGCGGGAACGGTGGTGAAATCGAAACTCATGGAAAAACCGCACCGTGGGGGACGGCGCGGCGCGCGGCACGTGTTTTTTGGGACGACCTTGCACACGGGTGACACAGAGGGGCGGACAAGTTTTCCCAGTGAGGCGTAGGCGTTTTTTTATTAAACTATTTTTTATTAGGGAGTTGCGGCGGATTCATGGCCGGCATTTCGCCTGCGTAAGGGGTGGCGTAAGCGAAACCAAAGCTAATCCAAACCACATCAAACAGGAGACCACTATCATGAGACTCATTCGTTACACTTCGCCGGTTGCGCGCGCTTTTTATCCTGCGTTTGCCCGCAGTCCGTGGGCGGGATTGGAGTCGCAAATGGACCGGCTCTTCGAGGCGGCCTTGAGCGAGACGGCCGGGGCGACAGCGGAGCGTTTCCCCGTGGATCTGTTCGAGGATGCCAACGCGACCTATGTGCGCGCCGAATTGCCGGGCGTGAATCGTGCCGACATCGGCGTGGAGCTGGTCGATGGCACCTTGCAGCTCACGGCCAAGCGCGTGGTGAAGGAGGGCGGGCGTGAGGAGACGCTCGAACTCAGCCGCGCGATCAACGTGCCGGACAGCGCGGTGCAGGCAGACAAGGTCAGTGCCGCGTATGAGGCAGACAAGGTCAGTGCCGCGTATGAAAACGGCGTGCTCACCGTGACCCTGCCGAAACGCGAGGAGGCCAAGCCGCGCAAAATCAGCGTGGCGGTGGCGTGATCCCGCGCGAACCGCAGCCAACCGAACCTCAATCGATCACCATTCAACAACCCAAGGAGAACCCAACCATGTCACTCATCACTTCCCTCATTCCCTCGCTGGGCGCCGCGCCCGCTAAGACTTCCGATAACAACTCTGCCGCCGCTGCGGCCACGGCCGATCTCGGCCCCACGGTGGCTCCACGCTACACCCTCACGGAGACGCCCGAGGCCTTCGGCCTCGTGGTGGATCTGCCCGGGGTGGCGAAGGACGGCCTGGAGCTGAGCGTCGATGGCGAGCAGATCCGCGTGCTCGGTCGTCGCGGCTGGCGCAAGCCCGAGGCGTGGACCGCGCTGCATCGCGAGTCGCGCGAGCACAACTACGAGCTCGTCCTTGAGCACGGCCGCGTGATCGACGCGGACAAGGTGCACGCGGAGCTGCGCGATGGTGTGCTGCGGGTGGCCTTGCCCAAGGCCGAGGCGCTGAAGCCGCGCAAGATCGCGGTGGCTTGAGGACCGCGAAGGCATACGAAGGCGCGCCGCTGCCCAGGCGGGGAGCGGCGCGCCTTTCTTTTACCGCGAATGAACACGAATCGACGCGAATGCGGAGGCACTTGGAAGGGGAGATGGACAGACTGGGGCGGGGTTTTTAAGGGTGGGCGATGATGAACAAACAGATGATGCAGGCACTGAAGCAGGGCGCGGCGTTCGCGGGAATCGCCGGCGCGCTCAAAGCGCAGGAAGTGGCGGTCGCGGGTGCGGTTGATACCTCGACCCAGGCGGTGGCGGCGGTGGCCACGGGCGCGGCCAATCCCGCGCAGACTCCGGATTTGATCAGCAATCTGGTGGATCTGGCGCTGGCGGCCTTCGGGGTCGATAACGTGGGCAACACCTGGCAGCACTACGCGATCGCGGTGTTCGTGCTGGTGGCGTCGTATGTGTTTAGAAAGGCGTTCACGCGT
>JALOTV010000179.1 GCA_025457685.1 Opitutaceae bacterium | reverse complement strand
GGCGGTGGTTAATTTGAGTGAATGACCGCATGAGGATGAGACCCAGTCGCATATTCAAGATGAAAATGAGACCTAGTTTCATATTTTTGAGAAAACGAGGTGCGTGGGGCTGCGGGCACGGGTCAACGCGCGCCAAAGGGCCGGGATGCAGGTCGGCCCGCGAGAGTTCGGTGGGTGGCGGGCGGGAGGAGGAGGGAAGCGGGCTTGCCTGGGGTGTAACGAATTGGTTTACCGTAATTTTAATGAAAATCTTCCGCTCTTCCCGCCTTCGTCTCGTCGCGGCTGTGGCCGCTTTTTCGCTGGTTTCGCAAACGTCTGTCCTGGCCGGCGCGGATGATGTGGCGCGGGCGGTGGCGGTGGTGCAGCGCATGGTGGAGCTGAACACGCAATTCGCGGCGCAGAACATCGAGCTCGCGGCGCCGACGCCGTTGGCGGGCGCGGAGGGCAAGTTTTTGCTGCCGATCACGGGCGAGGGTCAGTTGACCGCCTGGGCGGAGAAGGCGTTGAGCGCCCAAGTGGGCAACGTGGTGGGCGAGCAGGTGGCGGACGAGGCGGCGAAGCGGACGGTGGGGGCCATCCCGGTGGTGGGCGGCTTCGCGGGTGGTTTTGCGAAAAAGAAGGGCCAGGAAGTGGGCGCGATGGTGGCGCTGGGCGGGCCGGACTTTGTGAAGGGCGCGACCACGCACTCCTTTGAAAAAGCGGATGATTTCGCGGTGTATTTGCACTCCAAGATGGGCGCCTCGCCCGATTACTCGAAGGCGGTGCAGGCGGCGATCGCGCTGTATCCCGAGCTGGAGAAGAGCTACGCGAAGAGCGTGAAGGCGGCGTTCGACGCGGCGGCCAAGAAGGCGGCGGCGGAAAAAGCCGCGGCGGAAAAGGCGGCCAAGCTCGAGGCGAAAAAGGCGGCCGCGGCCAAGTCTTGAGCGAGGAGCTCTGGCTGACCGCGCTGAGGGTGGCGGGGGCGCTGCACTTCGCCACCCTCGCCGCCTCATGGTTCGCGCCGGTGCCGCGCGACTGGGATGGCGGGCTGGCGCGGCTGTCGCCGTTGCACCGGCGGCTGGCGCTGGCGCAGAACGCGGCGGCGGGCGCGGTGTCGTTGTTTTTTGGATACGCCAGCCTGGCGCATGCGCCGGCGTTTTTGACGGGCGGCGAGGCGGGGCGTCTGCTCGCGGCGGGCGCGGCGCTTTGGTGGGCCGGGCGGCTGGCCGCGCTGGCCTGGCTGCGGGCGTGGGACGAGGCGGGCGGCCGGTGGATGCGCGCGGGCCTCGCGCTGCTGCACGCGCAGTGCGCGGTCTTCGCGGCCGGGTATGGCTGGCTGGCGCTGGGGCGCTGAGCGGGCCGGCGACCGGTGTATTGGAAAACCTGATACGTGTCGGCGCTTCTTTAAGCGAATCCACGGCCGATTATGGCGGGAACCCCACTTGGTGCGTTGCTGGTGTCGAAACGGCTGTCCTCAGCCGTTCGGTTCGTTGCGGCGCGGAGCGCCGTCCGCACGGCTGAGGACAGCCGTGGCCACAACAACCTTTTATATGCCCTGGCGCGGGTGCAGGGTGAAGACCTCGGCCAGTTGCGCGGCGGCGTCGGCGCGCAGCCACACCGGCACGGAGGCGGCGGGGCAGTCGATCACGCGGATGACCTCGGCGAAGGGCGCGGCCTCCGGCTCCTCGGCGCAGAGGCGGTTGGGCGCGTTTTCAAACCAGTCGGAGTCGATGTGGTTGCCGGTTTTGCGCGGGAAGTAGGCGACGTAGAGCGTGTCGTATTCGACGAGGTCGTTGAAGAAGTGGGTGCCCAGCGACACGTCGGGGATGAGGCCGTCGTGCATGGCGACGATCTCGCAGATGGCGGAGGCGTGGTTGATCTCGGCGAAAGAGACGGGGATGCCGAGCGAGGGGCTGGAGGTGCCCCAGCGGCCGGGGCCGACGAGGAGGAGGCCGCCGTCGGCCTCGTCGTGGCGGCGGCAGAGCCGGCCGATGATGCGGGCGACCTCGTAGCGGGCCTGCACGGGGAGCACGGCGTAGGCGGCCTGCACGATGTAGATGACGCGCGAGAGGCGTTGCTCGCGGCTGACGCCGATGACCGCGCCGCCGGCGGAGAGCAGGGTGCGACGCGCGGGGGCGTCGGCGTCGTCACGCGCGGAGAGTTCGCCCAGCTCGCGCCGGAACTGGAAAGTGCGGCACTGGAGAAGGTGGATGCGGTAGCTGCCGTCGGGTAGAAAATTGAGGGCGAACTCGGTGTCCACCGGCGCGCCGAAGGCCTCCTCGAGCACGGCGAGCATGCGGCGCAGGTCGGCGGGCACGGGGGTGTCGCGCAGGAGTCCGTCGAAGGTGACCCACGGGTGGCCGTTGTCGGCCTCGGTGCAGTAGAGATCGACCGGCAGATCGGCGCGGCGCTCGCGCAGCACCTCGTGCAGGGGCAGGGCGGTGAGCTGGCCGGTGGCGAGATCGAGGCAGTCCATGCGGCGCTGGGCGTGATCGCAGGCCTCCTCGAAACTGGTCTCGGGCCGGCGGTGCAGGGCGTTGAGGGCGACGAGGCGGGTGTAGTCGTCGTCGCTGCGATCCACCGCGCGCGTGCCGAGGCCAAAGACGAGACGCACGACGCCGGCGCGCGGATCGATGTCGGGGTGCCAGACGTAGGGGTTGCACGACAGGCCCACGCCGGCGGCCTGCGGGAAAAAGTAGCGACCGTGGGCGGCGCCGGAGACGCGCATGATGAGCAGGGCCATGCGTTCCTCGCTAAGGAGGAGGCCGCGGCGTTTGCGGTAGAGCAGGGCCTCCTCGCCGAGCACGCTGGCGTAGACGGTGCGCACGGCGTCGAGCAGGGCCTCGAGGCGCTCCTCGCGGGAGCCGCGGTTCACGACGAAGATGCTGTCGTATTTGCCGGAGAAGGCGTTGCCGCGCGCGTCCTCGAGCACGGAGGAGGAGCGCACGATGTAAGGGGCCTCGCCGAAGTAATCCAACATGCTCTCGAACTGCTGGAGCACGTAGGCGGGGAACTCGCCCTGGAGGATGCGTCGCCGGCCCTCGTCGAGATCCTGGAGGAAGGTCTCCTCGCGGCGTTGTTTTTCGCGGATCCACCAGACGTCGTTTTCGACGAGGAAGCTCACGAAGGTCTCGGCGCCGACGAAGAAGGAGTCGTGGACCTCGAGGCGGGCGGCGAGGTCGGGGGCGCGGTCGCGGAGCACGGCGCGCGAGACGAGCATGCCGAGGGTTTTGCCGCCGACGGAGCCGATGCCGATCATGCGGCGGCGCACGGCGACGAAGTCGTCGAGGCCGAGGTGGCGCTCGACCAGCGGGGCGATGCCGGAGCGGTGCACGGCGAAGGCGCGGCGCACGCGCGCGAGCAACTCGGCGCGCAGGGTGGGGTGGGGGCGGCCGGATTGCTCCTCGCGCAGGAGCAGGTCGACCTCGTCGAAGAGACGCTGCCAGTGGCCGCCCTGGCGATCGTCCTGGAGGCGGGGCCAGCGGATGCGGGAGAGAATCTGCGCGATCATGGCGCTCTCGCGCACGGGGATGAAGTCGGCGCCGCGCCACTCGTGGATGGTGTCCATCGATTCGTCGGCGTGGTGGGGCACCTTGATCGGGCGGATGTAGAGCCGCTCGTCCACGCGCACGATATCGAGCATGAACTGGGTGGTCTGGAGGATGGGGCCGATGCCGCGGTCGGAGTGGCGGGCGCGGCGGACGGCGAAGTAGGTGACGGTCTCGAGTTGCCAGAGGCGCGGGCAGGTGAGGCGGAAGAAGTTGCCCAGCGCGAGGTCGGAGATCCAGGCCTCGGCGAGGTGGGAGAGATTGTCGAAAAGGTAGTGCGCCCCGGGGCCGGCGGCCTCGATGACGCGGTGGACGGCGCGCACGAAGGGACCGAAGCCGGCGGCGGGATCGACGTGGTGGACGGCGACGGACGCGCCGGCCTCGACGAGGGCCTCGTCGGGCCCGAAGCGGAAGTAGTGGAGCGGGCGGGCGGCGGCGCGGGCGGCGGCGACGTAGGGTTGGACGAGGGCGCGGTATTCGGTCCACTCGTCGATCATCCACACGATGTTGTCGCCGGCGGAGATGCCGTGCATGACGGCGTCGAGGCGGGGCAGGCCGGTGGTGAGGGGAGCCGATTGCATGGGGTGGAGGGGCGGGAGTCTGGTCGGATTTCGGGCGGGGGCGGACGAAAAAAAAGCGCCTCACCCCGGGACGTGGGATGAGGCGCGTGGAGCGGGAGTTTAGACGACGCCCTGCTCGATCATGGCGTCGGCGACCTTGGCGAAGCCGGCGATGTTGGCGCCGAACACGTAGTTGCCAGGCTGGCCGTATTCCTCGGCGGTGGCGCGGGCGTTTTCATGGATGTTGACCATGATGGCGTGCAGGCGGGAGTCGACCTCCTCGCGCGTCCAGGAGAGGCGCAGGGAGTTTTGCGACATCTCGAGGCCGGAGGTGGCGACGCCGCCGGCGTTGGCGGCCTTGCCCGGGCCGTAGAGGATCTTGGCGGCGAGGTAGGCCTCCACGGCCTCGGGGGTGGACGGCATGTTGGCGCCTTCGGAGACGAGGGTGCAGCCGTTCTTGAGCAAGGTGGCGGCGTCGTCGCCGTTGATCTCGTTCTGGGTGGCGGAGGGGAAGGCGCAGTCGCAGGCGACGGCCCAGGGGCGGCGGTCGGCGTGGAAGGTGGAGCCGGGGAACTGCTCGGCGTATTCGGAGATGCGGCCGCGGCGGACGTTCTTGAGGTCCATGACCCAGGCGAGTTTCTCGGCGTCGATGCCGGCGGGGTCGTGGATGGTGCCGGCGGAGTCGGAGAGGGTGACGGGCTTGGCACCGAGCTGGAGGAGCTTTTGCACGGTGTATTGGGCGACGTTGCCGGAGCCGGAGACGGCGCAGACCTTGCCGGCGAGGGATTCCTTGCGGGTCTTGAGCATCTCCTCGGCGAAGTAGACCGCGCCGTAGCCGGTGGCCTCGGGGCGGATGAGGGAGCCGCCCCACTTGATGCCCTTGCCGGTGAGGACGCCGGAGAAGTCGTTGGCGATGCGCTTGTATTGGCCGAACATGAAGCCGACCTCGCGGCCGCCCACGCCGATGTCGCCGGCGGGCACGTCAAGGTTGGGGCCGATGTGGCGGTAGAGCTCGGTCATGAAGCTCTGGCAGAAGCGCATGATCTCGGTCTCGCTCTTGCCCTTGGGGTCGAAGTCGGAGCCGCCCTTGCCGCCGCCCATGGGCAGGGTGGTGAGGGAGTTTTTAAAGGTCTGCTCGAAGCCGAGGAACTTGAGGATGCCGAGGTTGACGCTCGGGTGGAAGCGGATGCCGCCCTTGTAGGGGCCGATGGCGCTGTTGTATTGGATGCGGAAGCCGCGGTTGACCTGCGGGCGGCCGGCGTCGTCGACCCAGGCCACGCGGAAAATGATCTGGCGCTCGGGCTCGACGATGCGCTCGAGGATGCGGGCGTCGCGGTATTTGCGGCGGCGCTCGATGATGGGTCCGAGGGAGTGGAGAACCTCTTGGGCGGCCTGGAGGAACTCAGGTTCGCCGGCGTTGCGGCGGGCTACGATGTCGAGGACTTCGGAGATGTAGGTGTGCATGAGGAGAGAAAGAAGGGTGAGCCAATTACATGAATAAAATTAATACAACTTAGCACATTAATCCGGGTAGGTCTGCGCATACGCTCGCGGAGGCGGCGCGGATCTTGCGCGGAGCGCGCTCGCACGGCCCGGCGAAGGCCGGGCGTGTGGTGCCTGCTCAGGGGGAGAGCAACTGGAACTCGCCGGAGGTGGGGGTGGGGCCTTTGGCGAGGTCGGGGAGGAGGAAGTGGCCCACGCCGAGGAGGGCGTCGATCTCGGTGGCGGGCGGTTGGCGCAGGGTGCCGGAGAGGGTGATCTTGCGCACGACGTTGCGGGTGGCGTCGGGGTTTTTGGCGGTGGGGGCGGGGACGGTGTCGGTGAGGGTGAAGCTACCGGTCACGGCGCCGGTGGAGGCGTTGAAGGCGAGGGTGGGTTTGGCGGCGAGGCCCTTCGGTATAAGGGGCTGGCCGCGGGCGGAGAGATCGAGGGCGGCGGGCAGGGCGTCGAGCTGAGCGGGCGTGACGGGGCTGCCGGCGGCGGGCAAGAAATCGAGGCCGAAGGGGGCGGCGCCGGTGGTGGCGTCTGGGGCGAGGCCCAGGCGTTGGGCGAGGTTGACCGCGGGTTGGGCGGGGGTGGTGGAAGTGGCGCGGCGGGCGGCGGCGGGCGGCAGCCAGGGGTCGAGGGCCACGGGAAGGGCGAGGGCGGAGAAGCCGGCGGGGTAGGTCTTGTCCTTGGCGGCGGGGGCCTTGGACCAGGTGAGGCGGGAGGCGTCGCGGGGGACGTGATAACGTAGGTCGAGCGCGGGGTGGGGCAGGAGGGCGAGCGGGCCGGCGAGGGCGCTGTCGGTGCGTTTGCCGTAGGGGCGGGCGAAGAGGCGGTAGGCGCCCTCGGGGTCGGGCTTGAGCGTGGCGGAGAGTGCGGTGCCGTCGGCAAGGCGGCCGCGGAGGGTGAGCTGGCCGTTGCGCGCGATGGTGGCGGTGGCGTGGCCGGC
>JALOTV010000011.1 GCA_025457685.1 Opitutaceae bacterium | reverse complement strand
CGGGAATGCTCATGCCCATCGTCCCCCGGCCCGGACACCGTCCAGGCGATCACCCATCACCATCACTCCGCCCCCCATGTTTCACCGCCTACTACTCCCCTCCCTTTTCTTCTCCCTGGCCGCACTGGCCCACGCCTTGGAAATCGCCGTCCCCGTAGGTGGCGATATCCAGTCCGCCGCCAATCAAGTTGCCTCTGCGGGAGGCGGCTCCGTGCTACTCGCTCCCGGCACTCACGTGCTCACGGGAACCTTGCGCATTGGTTCAAATACTCGACTGGCCGGTGCCGGACGGGAATCCACCAAACTCACCATCGATGGAGATTTTAACGTTATCCAGCAAGCCGAGGAAGGCCTCGATAACGTGACTATAGAGCGGCTGACGGTGGCCGGCAAACCCAGCGAGTCCTGCTACGGCATCCTCATCGAAGCCTATGAGACTTGGCATAATAACATCACCCTTCGCGACATCGAGGTCACGGGCGCGGGGATGGGCGTGCACCTCAAGCGCGCTCGCAACATCGTCGTCACAAACGCCCGCATCCACTCCAATGGCGCGGCCGGCAAAGAAAGGTATTACCACAACCTCTACCTGCGCAGTTGCGAAAAAATCCACATCTCCGATTCCAATCTGGACCGCGGCACCTCCGGAAACGGCCTTAACATTTCCTACTCGACCGACCTCGTGGTGGAGCGCACCACCGCCAGGGATAATTTTTTCCGCGGCATGCGCGCCGCCGAGTCCGACGGTTTCGCCGTCATCGACTGTGTCATCACCGGCAACGGTGGCACCGGCCTGATTGCCAACCAGGAAAAGGGCAACGTCACCAAGCGCCTCGACTGGCGGGGCAACACCGTTTCCGGCAACCGAGAGGGCGGGGTGCAAGCCCGCCGGGGTGCGACCGGTAGCGTCGTCGGCAACACCGCCATCAACAACCTGAAATTCGACTACGACCTGCCTGCCGGTATCCAAAAAACGGATAACAACTGATCCTTGGCATCACTTTTCGCCCCTTGTTCCAGCGCTCTGCTTACCAATTAAACAAGCAGTCTGATTGTGCCGGTCTGCCCGGGCGCGCAGCTTGAGCTCCCCCCCCACCCCATGCTGACGTTTTTCGACTACGCCAATATCGTTTTCTACTTCGCTTTCATCGTTGGCGTCGGCCTCTACTTCGCCCGCAAAAGCAAGGATACTTCCGACTACTTCCGCGGTGGCGGTGCCCTGCCCTGGTGGGTCACCGGAGCTTCCGCATGGATGGCAGGTTTCAGCGCTTGGACGTTCACCGGCGCCGCCGGAAAAATTTACGATACCGGCCTGTATCCCCTTGTTCTTTACTACGCAAATCTCGCCGCCGCGTTCGTATTGTTTTGGGGCACGGCCAGACGCTTCCGCCGCATGCGCGTCGTGACCCCGCTCGAGGCCGTCCGCCTCCGCTTCGGTCCAAAATCCCAACAGTTTTACACCTGGATGCGCCTGCCCATCATGGTCATTTTTGGCGGACTCGGTCTAAACGCCGTGGGCGTGTTCATGTCCGCCGTTTTTGGCGTGGATCTCGTTCCCACCCTGATTTTTCTCGGTGTCGTGGTCACCACCGTCTCCCTCCTGGGCGGTTCCTTCGGCGTCGCCGCCAGTGATTTCGTGCAGATGCTCGTCGTCGTCACGGTCGCGGTCGTCGTCTCCATTCTCGCTCTGGCCCAGCCCGCCGTTGGTGGCCTGTCCGGCCTTTTTGATAAACTGCCCGAGCGTCACTTCGACTGGTCCGAATTTACCCGGCCATCCTTCGTCATCTTCTGGTTCCTGGCCCTCTCCATCGGAAACATCATCAGCCAAAACAGCATGGATAACTCCGCCAAGTATCTCATGCTTTCCAGCGACAGGGATGCGAGGAAGATGCTGATCATTCCATTCCTGGGCGCGCTCTTCGGTCCCATCATCTGGTTCATCCCCTCGCTCAGCGCCGCCATCACCCACCCAGACCTCGGCACGCAGTTTCCCGCCCTGCCTTTCCCGCAGGAAGCCGCCTTCCTGGCCACTTCCCAAGCGGTCCTTCCCGCCGGCATGCTGGGCTTGCTCATATGTGGCATTTTCGCCGCCACACTCACCACCCTCGATGCCTCGCTTAACCAAAGCGCCGGCATTTTCGTGCGTAACTTCTACCTGCCCATAATCAACCCCGACTCTTCCGAGCGCCGGCTCTTGATCATGAGTAAGCTCGCCACCGGCGTGATGGGTCTGCTCACCATCAGCTTGGCGCTTTTCGTCGCCTGGCTGCGCGCCACCGGTCGTGCCGGCGGCCTCTTCGATCTCATCACCCAGGTCGCCACCAGCATCATGCTGCCCATGTCCGTCCCGCTCTTTCTCGGGCTTTATTTCCGGCGCACTCCGGGTTGGTCCACTTGGACTACCGTGCTCATCGGCCTCGCCACGGCTTGGTTCGTCAAGTTCCGCCTCGTCCCCGCCGATTTCGCCTTTTTGCCCGGCTTCTCCGGTCCCCATCTCCCGGAAGAAACAACCACCTTCTACATCTTCGCCACCATCTTCATCGTCGGCCCCGTCTGCATCGGCTGGTTTTTTCTCACTTCTCTTTTTTATCAACGCCAGCCCGCCGCCTACCGCGAGGAGGTGGATGCGTTCTTTAACCGCCTCTCCACTCCCTATGGCGGCATGGACAACGAAAAGCCCCGGGAAAACTTCGGCTTACTTCTCGCCATCGGAAAACTCTCCATGATCTACGGAGGATTCATAGGCCTGTTCTCTTTCGTTCCAAACAGTCCGACAGGTCGCCTCTGTTTCTTGATCGGCGGCGGATCCATTATCGCCATGGGCTTCCTCCTCTTTCGCATCTACAAGCCCAAAGCTGCGGCAGCCTTGGCCGCCGCCCAGCTGAAACGCCTAGAGTGATTTGAGCCATTTCCCGATGACTCCCCGTTTTGGCTCCGACCATCAGACTTCGGGGACTTTTCGGTAAGTCCGGCCGGCCCGCCCCGTTCTCGTAGACAGTCGGCTGCGCCTCCCCTTCCCCGGCGATTTCTCCGCCCGGATCGTGCGCCTCCTCCGTTAACCCATCTCTCCATGCGCCTGCCCTACGCCCTCACGCTTGCCCTGCTCTTCGTCGCCTCCCTGCCGGCCTCGCCCCTCGTCTCGATCAGACTGGGCGACGCTGCCTCCGAGCGGACCGTCGGCCTCGTCGCGGTTGCCGCCCCGGTGGAACAACAGCCCGACGTCGCCCTTGGCGAGCCCGGACGCCGCCTCGTCCCCGCCGACGAAAACTCCCCCGCGTCCATCGCCTTCGAAGCCAAGGTGGACCCCGTCGCGCAAAACTACCTCACCCTTCGTATCTGGGGTTCGGATACGTCCTGGACGCCGGTCAACCTCCTGCTTGATCAAGACTCGATCAACCTCGGCAACCTCTGGTGGCACGTCACCCGCGAGGCCCCCGTCTCCGGGCGTTTCCTCTACCGCACCTTTCCCCTTCCCCTAGAGGTGACCAAGGGCAAAACCTCCCTCCGCCTGCGCATGGAGACCGCCCCCGCCCCGCAGACCATCGGAGCCTTCCGCAACGCCGACCAGCCGCCGCCCAAGCTGCTCTACCGCCCGTCCTTCGCCCTCTACGGCCTGCACATCCACACCGATTCGTGGTTCCAGCCGCCCGCCTCCGACCGTCAGGGCCCGCCCTTCCTCTGGGGTCCGCCCGCGCCCAAGCCTGCCGACTATCCCGACACCGCCGAGCAACGCCTCCTCGAACGCGCCCGCGTGGATATCAATCGCGCCCTCGCCCACAACGTCGTCCGCAGCCAATACGGCACCGGCCATCGCTACGACACCCGCGTGCTCGAAACCCTGCCGCTTATCTACCACGCCGATTGGTCCGGCCATTTCCAAGACCGCGCCATCGCCGAAAAAATCCGCAACGCCATCGATGTCCATGTGCGCCGCCAGGCCGCGCAAAACGGCGATCCCGGCAACATGTTCTACCGCGGCTGGGGCTCCCACGGACGCATCGCCCACGCGTATTCACAAATGCACGACGTCTTCGAGCAGGCCGGCTGGCTCGACCAGCCCGTCGAGCTCCAGACCGCCGCTGGCCCCGTCACGCTTCCCCGCCGCCAGGCCTACGGTGATTTCTTCCACGACGCCTTCGAGTGGCGCCGTCTAGACCGCCGCTCCTGGACCAACCAGCCCATCTACGTCTCGCACACCCTCTACCGCCTGCAAAAAGCCCTGCGAGCCCTCGGCGATCCGCGCGCCCTCACCCAGGCTCAGGCCGTCGGCTACGTTCACGAAGCAATCGGCATCCGTCCGCTCCATTCGCGCCCCGGCGCCATCGACGCCGACGCCGCCGGCTACCCCTACCACCTCATCACCCGCGCCGGCCTGACCCGCGAAAAGGGCTACGTGGACGGCTACGGCGAACTCACCTACACGCTCGTCCGCCTCGTCGAGGAAACCGGCGATGCGCAGGTGCGCGCCCTCACCGAAAAATTCCTGAAAACCCGCTCCGTCTTCCGCGTTCCCACCAACGACACCGCCGGCAACGGCACCCTGCGCGGCATCGGCGCCATCAGCTGGCGCGGCACCACCTTCCCCTTCAAAATCGCCTACGCCGGCATCGAGGAGGCCGCCGTCCTCGACGGCGATCCCGTCGCCCTGCGCCTCGCCCAGCTCGAGATCGCCCACGGCCGCCTGAACCTGCTCACGCCCGAGCCCGAACGCGGCCCGCACTGGAGCCCCGACAACTCCATCCGCCTCTACGAACAATACCAAAAAATCAAAGACCTGCCCGCCACCGACCATCGCCTGCCAACCGAGCCCGGCCAGCCCGACTTCGTCTGGTCCGACCCCGAGAGCGGCGTCTTCGTCTTCCGCCACGGCGCGAACCTCGTTTACGGCTCCTTCTTCAACCTCGACGCCTTCAACGGCCGCTCCGTCGGCGACCGCGGCATCATCCACCTCATCCGGCCGGAGTTCGAGCATCTGGTCGAGTTCCCGCCCGAATTCGCCGTGCCCGAGAGCGGCTTGTCCGTGACCGTCAAATATCCCTTCGGCCCGCGCACCCGTCCGCAGACGCCCCCGCCTCCCGGCATGAAGGTCTGGGCCACCGAACCGCCCGACTGGCTCGATCACCGCGCCGGCCGCGCCTACTTCTACCACGTCGCGACCGGCCCCTACGTCATCGCGATGAACACCACCGAGACCGGCACCTACCGCGAATCCACCTGGACCCTGCCCGCCATCCCCGGCGCCACCCGCGCCCGCGACCTCGCCACCGGCGAGATCGTGGACCTCTCCAAACCCCTCGCCATCCCCGCCTACACCACGCGCGTGTTCGTGCGCGAATAAACCTCGCCCTCCCCGCCGCCATGCGCCTCACCGCCCTCGCCCTTCTCCCCGTCCTACTTGCCGCCGGCTGCGCCACGCGCACCACACCGTCCGCCCCCCAGTTCACCGCCGTGATCCACCCCGGCCAACCCGGAGCTCCCGTCGCCACCGAACACGCCGACATCCTGTCCGGCCGACACCCCGACCTCTACATCACGTCCACCCGCGCCTCCGCCCACTTGCGCGGCCACGAGCCCCACCTCGTCATCGACAGCGATGCCGCCACCGACTGGCGCGTCTCCGGCCCGCCGCCCGCGCCCATGGTCCGTGGCAACTGGGTCGAGATCGAGCTCAACCGCCCCGCCGTCATCGAGTCCATCGAGGTTCAGTGGCTCGGCGACGCCCGCTACGACTACCGCGTTTACAAGATGCCGCGCGACGACTTCCGCGACGTCGTCCGCGAAGGCACCAGCTCCGGCGGCGACGCCGGTCTGGAAAAAATCCAGCTCGCCCCCGACACCTTCACCCAGGTCGTCCGCGTCGAGTTCGCCACCGCCAAGGACAACGCCCCGCAGGGCATCCGCGAGCTGCGCATCAACGGCGTGCCCTACCCCGCCGGCTACCCGCAGGCCGCCGATAAGTTCGCCGCCGTCGAGACCGCCCGCCGCATCCTCTACGTCGAGTTCGAGCGCCTGCCCTACGTCACCCACTTCGAGCCCAAGCTCCCCTACGCCGACGGCGGCTCCGGCCTGCGCCTCCTGCCCCGCGACGACGCCTTCGAGGGCGGCCACGCCGACTTCGCCATCGCCGTCGTCCCCGGCCGCGAAAACTGGATCACGCTCAAGCTCTGGGACGGCCACGACTCGTCCATGATGACGCGTGGCAACCTCATCGCGGTCGAGACGCTCGACGGCGACGTGCGCCAGCGCGGCCGCTTCATGCTGCCCGCCTACGTCACCGACCAGCAGGAGCAGTTGCAGGACTGGAACGGCTCCACCCGCCCGCGCGCGGGCCGCTGGGTTTACGCCCACTACCGCCTGCCCGCCGACACGGTCGGCGACCGCCGCGAGGTAAAGCTCCGTCTCCAGGGCGTGGGCAACGTCCGCCGCGACTACCCGATGCGCGCCCCCTCGCCCACGATCTACACCATCACCTGCGCCCCTGCGCCTGTCGTGAAATAACCGCCTTTCGCCATGTCCGTGGCCCTCCTTCGCAGCGCGTTCGTCCTCCTGCTTGCCGCGCTCCTCCCCTCCGCCCGCGCCGCCGATTACCAGTGGTCAGTCCCGGTGGAAGCCGTGCTTGCGACCGAGACGGGCAAGGCACCCCGCGCCTGGCTCTGGGTTCCACCCTCCGCCAAACAAGTTCGAGCCGTCATCGTGGGGCAGCACAATCTGCTCGAAGAAACCGTCTTGGAGCACCCGATCATCCGCCGCGCCGCCGCCGACAACGACTTCGCCATCGTCTGGGTCTCGCCCGCGTTCGACTCGCTTTTCCGCCCCGACCACGGCGCCGGCGCAGTCTTCGACGCCATGATGAAGGCCCTCGCCGAGGTCTCCGGCTACGCCGAGCTAGCCACCGCGCCGGTCGTTCCCATCGGCCACTCCGCCATGGCCGGCTACCCCTACCAATTCGCCGCCTGGGCCCCCGAGCGCACCCTCGCCGCCATCTCCATAAAGGGCAACCACCCCGATTTCCGCCAGCGGGGCGACTACGATTTCGACAACTCCCGCCTCGAGGGCGTGCCCCTCCTTTTTATCAGCGGCGAATTCGAGGACGCCGACGGACGCTCCGCCAAGTCCGCCGCCTTCCGCAAACGCTTCCCCCGTGTGCCGCTCACCGTCCTTGCCGACTCCGGCGGCGGCCACTTCGACTTTCACGACCGCCTCGCGAATTACCTGGAGCTCTATCTCCGCAAGATCGCCGGGCACCGGCTCCCGCCCCGCGCCTCCCCACCGTCCGCCGTCCCGGTTAAACTCGTCCCCATCGACCCCACGCGCACCGGCTGGCTCTACGATCGCTTCCGCCGCGACGCCCAGCCGCAGGCAGCGCCCGCGCCTCTCGCCTCCTACGCCGGCCCGGCCGACGAGTCGCTCTGGGCGCTCGACGAAGAACTCGCCCGCGCCACCCACGACTACGCCGCCAAATACCGCCTCACCCGTCCCCAGCTCGTCGGCTACCTCCAAAACGGCGAGCCCATCCTCCCCACCCCCGGCCGCCACGAGGGCGTGCTGCTCAAGATGAACCCCGTCGACGACGGAGCCACGTTCAAGCTCTCGGGCGTCATCCTCGACACCGTGCCCGAGGCCGCCGCCCGACCCGACTTGCCCGCCGGCTCTCCCGTCGGCCACGTCGCCGATCCCGGCCCCGTCTCCATCGACGTCATCACCGGCCCCTTGAAAAAAACCGGCCCCGACACCTTCGCCGTCCGGTTCGGGCGCATCGGCTTCGACAACGGCAAACGCAGCGGCGGCATCTGGCTCCAAGCCACCCTCGATGGCGACGCCACCTACAAACGCGCCGTGCAACAGGCCGCCCTCAACATCCCCATCCGCAACACCGGCGGCGCTCCCCAGACCCTCGCTTTCGAGCCCATCCCCGACCAGCGCGCCGGCCTGACCAGCCTCCCGCTCCGAGCCACCGCCAGCTCTGGCGCGCCCGTCTCCTACTACGTCCTCGAAGGTCCCGCCGAGATCGACGGCGCCACGCTCCGCTTCACCAACATCCCGCCCCGCGCCAAACCCCCCGTCAAAGTCACCGTCGTCGCCTACCAGTGGGGACGCCCCTCCGGCGACCGCCTCCAAAGCGCCGAGCCCGTCGCCCGCTCCTTTTATCTTCTCGCCCCCGGCGAACGCGCCCCCGATCCCACCCGCCTCACCCGCGAGCGCGCCGTCCTCGACGCCATCTGGGCCGAGGCCGCGGAAAAAATCGCCGCCCTCCCCGCCGTCGCCTCCGCCGGCGAAAAACCTGCCGCCTACGGCCGCGCCTACTCCTTCGACTTTGCGCAAAATCTTCCCCTCGCCCCCGAGGATCTCGCCGGCCATCCGGCCCCCGTCGCACGCTGGCAGGCGATCGTCGGCCTCCAGCCGGGCAAGACGGTGCAGCTGCGCAACGTGCCCGACTCCGCCGGCGAGATCGGACGCCTCACCGTCGCCGTCACCGGCGGCGCTACTCCGCCTGGCGCGGCCTCCCTGCTCGAACGCGACAAGAACCCCGCCGCCACCGCCGGCGATGCCCGCCTCTTCAACGCCGTTTACGACCAGACCGACGGCGAGCCCACCGTCATCACCGTATTCGGAATCCCCTACGACCGCTACGATGTCGTGTTCTACCGCGCCGACGACGGCCCCGGCCGCGCCGGCCGCTTCCAAGTCGGCAACCGCGTCCTCCACGCGCGCGGCGGCAAGAGCGGCAACCCGGGCCTGGGTTCAGGTGCGTTGCTTGTCGCGAACGACGCCACCTACGGCCGGGGCTCCGACATCGCTCAGGGCAACGTCGTCCGCTTCGAAAACCTCGTCGGCGACCGCTTCACCGCCTCCTTCAAGGCCGTGCCCGCCGGCGACGACATCCGCCGCAACAAAGTCGCCGGCTTCCAGATCATCGAACGCAAGTAAGCGCGCCTGATCGCGTCGATCGACGCCCACCCCTTCGGACTTCTTGGGCATGCGGAGATTTGTCGGGAGCAGGGGTCCCAATCCTTTTGCTGAGAAAAATCCCAACGAGCCACCTCAGCCGAATTCATGCCGCAGGCCGGTTCAGACGACGGCCTCGAGGTGGTCGATCAGTCGCGTGAACGCGGCCGCGCCCTCGATCAAATCAGACTCGAAGATAAACTCGTCGCGCGGGTGCGCCTGGGCGATCGAGCCCGGACCGATCGCCACGGCGGGGATGCCATGGGCGTTGAACACAGTGGCATCGGAAAACCAGGGCGCGGTCTCGAAGCCGCGCACGCAGGGGGCGATCCGTCGCAGCCAGGGGCGCTGCTCCGGCAACGAGAAGGGCGGCCCGACGCGGCGGGCGGCGCACGCGCCTTTGACCGCGAATTCATGGGCCGGCGCGTGTTTGGCGGGGGCTTCGCCATCATGCCGGCGGCGAGATCATACTCGCACGCGCCCGCGCCTTGCTGAGCGCGGAGTTTGCCGAGCTCGCCGAGCGCATAACGCTTCACACCTCGGACGAGAGCAACAAGCGTCACGGTCAGGCCATCGCCGCCGCCAGCCTGCCCGCCCTTTCCTCCGCCTCCTCCTGATCGCGCCATGAAACTCTCCCATCCCGAAGCCGACGTCTACGTGCCCGCCGGCGGTGACGCCTCCGCCGCGCTCGCGCGGGTAACCCACCTCTGCGTCGCCGCCCATCAGGACGACATCGAGATCCTAGCCTATGACGGCATATGCGACTGCCTCGACCAACCCGGCCAAAAGGCCTTCGGCGGCGTGGTCGTGACCAACGGTGCCGGCTCGCCCCGCACCGGCGCGTATGCAGATTTCACGGACGAACAAATGCGCGCGGTGCGCCGCGAGGAGCAGCGGGCCGCCGCGCGGCTAGGCGGCTACGCGATCCAGCTCCAACTCGCCCACCCCAGCGCGGATGTGAAGCGCCCCGGACATCCTGGCGTGGTCGCCGATCTCGGGGCGATCTTCGGTGGGTGCTCGCCCGAGGTCGTCTACCTGCATCAACCGGTGGACAAGCACGACACGCACGTGGCGGTGTTCTTGCGTTGTCTCGAGGCCCTGCGCGCTCTGCCGCCGGAGCGCAGGCCCAGGCGCGTGCTCGGCGCCGAGGTGTGGCGTGATCTCGATTGGATGGTGGACACCGACAAAGTCGGGCTCGACAGCGGACGCCGCCCTGAACTCGCGGGCGAATTGCTGAAAGTTTTCGATTCGCAGGTGACGGGTGGCAAACGCTACGACCTCGCCGCACTTGGGCGTCGCCTCGCCCACGCCACCTTCCACACCTCGCACGCCACCGACAAACTGGCCGGCATCACCTGGGCGATGGATCTCACTCCCTTGGTGACGGACCCGACGCGCGACGTGGCGGACTACACCCTAGCCTACATCGACCGCCTGCGCGCCGACGTGACGGCACGTCTGGCGAAGTTTCGTTGAGCCCGCGTGCCTGCGCGCTCGCCGACGACGTGCCTCGATTTTGTAGCCAAGCATGACCGCATTCGGTCAGCGGCGTTTTTGCGCCCGGCCCTTGGGGTAGCCGCCTCCGCCTCGGGAGGCGCCGCGGCCCTTTTTCCCGGCCGCGCCACCTTCTGAGCGCACCTGCGCGGCTTTGCGAAAATCGCCGGAACGCAGCGCGTTTATCTGATCGCGGAGCACCGCCGCGCGTTCGAACTCCAGCTTCGCCGAGGCGTCGGCCATGTCCTGCTCAAGCTCGGCGATCACAGCCGCCACATCCTCCGCCCCACCCTCGGCGAGCGCGTCGGCGGTCTCCTCGCGGACTCCGGAGCCGTCGTAAACATGGAGGCTCGTCTGCTGGGCTCGTTTCACGCTGCGCGGGGTGATGCCGTGCTCGGTGTTATACGCGATCTGCTTGGCGCGACGCGCCGAGGTCACCGCGATGGTGCGCTCGATCGATTCCGTGCGTTTGTCGGCGTAGAAAATCACCCGCCCCTTCTCGTGACGCGCCGCGCGTCCGGCGGTTTGGATAAGCGACGTCTCGCTGCGGAGAAAACCCTCCTTGTCCGCGTCCAGCACGGCCACCAGCGCCACCTCCGGCAAGTCGAGCCCCTCGCGCAGGAGGTTGATCCCGATGAGCACGTCGAAATTGCCCAGCCGCAGATTGCGCAGGATCTCCACGCGCTCGATCGCGTCGATGTCGCTGTGCAGATATTCCACCTTGATCTTGGCCTCGCGGAAGTAGGCGGTGAGGTCCTCCGCCAACCGCTTGGTCAGGGTGGTGACGAGCACGCGCTCGCCCGCCTCCACCGCGCGGCGGCACTCGCCGATCAGGTCCTCCACCTGCCCCTTGGTCGGGCGCAGCGTGATCTCCGGGTCCAGCAGACCGGTGGGCCGGATGACCTGCTCGGCGATCACCGCCGATCGCTCCAATTCGAACTGCGCCGGCGTGGCGGAGACATAGACGATCTGGTCGGTGATGGACATGAACTCCTCGAAGTTTTGGGGGCGGTTGTCCAAGGCGGAGGGCAGGCGAAAGCCGAAGTTCACCAGCACGGTCTTGCGGGCCTTGTCGCCGTTGAACATGCCGCCGATCTGCGGCACGGTGGCGTGGCTCTCGTCGATCAGCAGGAGAAATTCGGGCGGGAAAAAATCGATCAGGCAGAGCGGACGCTCGCCGGCTTTGCGCCCCGCGAGGTGGCGGGAGTAGTTCTCGATTCCGTTGCAGAACCCCATCTCCTGCAACATCTCCAGATCGTAATTGGTGCGCATGCGGATGCGCTGGGCCTCCAGCAACAAGCCCTGCTTCTCGAACTCCGCCACGCGCTCGTCGAGCTCCGCCTTGATGCGATCGACCGCCAGCTCGAGCTTGCCCTTGGTCGTGACGTATTGATTGGCCGGATACAGGTCGAACTTATCCAACGAACGGATGACCTCGCCGGTCAGGGGATCGAACTCGGAGAGCGCCTCGATCTCGTCGCCCCAGAACTCCACCCGGAGCCCCTGCTCCAGGTAGGCGGGCATGATGTCCACCACGTCGCCCCGGACCCGAAAGGTGCCGCGCTTGAGTTCGTAATCGTTGCGCGAATACAGGTTGTCCACCAGCCGCTGCAGGAGTTGCTGGCGGGAGAGGATGCCGCCGCGCTCGAGCGCGATGCGCAGCTCCTTGAAATCCTCGGGCGAGCCCAGGCCGTAGATGCAGGAGACGGAGGCGACCACGATCACATCGCGGCGGGAGACCAGCGCGCTGGAGGCGGCGATGCGCAGCCGCTCGATCTCCTCGTTGATGGAGGAATCCTTCTCGATGAAGGTGTCCGAGGACGGCACGTAGGCCTCGGGCTGGTAGTAGTCGAAGTGGGAGACGAAGTATTCCACCGCGTTGTCCGGGAAGAAATTCTTGAACTCCGAGTAGAGCTGGGCCGCGAGGGTCTTGTTGTGCGAGATGATGAGCGTGGGCCGGTCGCGCGCCACGATCAGGTTGGCCATGGTGAAGGTCTTGCCCGAGCCGGTGACGCCGAGGAGGGTCTGGTGCTTGTTGCCCGCGAGCAGGGAGGCGGACAACGCGGCGATGGCCTGGGGCTGGTCCCCGGTGGGTGCGTAATCGGCCTTTAACTTGAACATACCCATGCCCCGCATGGTGCGCGGCTTTGCCCGGTCCGCTAGTCAGGAAATCAATCTTGGCGGCGAGTTTCTTGCGGCGCAGACCTTGCTTTTTCGTCGCCGGCACGCCCCCCTTTTCGCCGCGCCCTCGCCATGCTTTTCCAGATCCACCACCGCACCAGTTACCGCTACGCCGGCGAGGCGAGCGAGTCGTTCATGGAGGCGCGGCTGACACCGGTGACGGACGAACGGCAAAAATTGATCGAGCGGCGCTTCCTCACCAACCCGGCCGGCCCGGTGAATCGCTACACCGACTACTTCGGTAACGCGGTCGAATCCTTCGCCATCGCGCACCGCCACGTTCAGCTGGTGCTCGACAGCCACTCGCTGGTGGAAACCACCGCATGGGAACCTCCGCGCGCCGCGCTGGAGATAAGCGTGTCGGAGTCCCGCCAGATTTATCGCGGCAACCGGTTGGAGTTATTCGAGTTCCTGATGCCCTCGCCCGCCATCCCGATGTCGGCGCCGGTGCACCGGCTGGCCAATCAGTTTTTCAAACCGGGCTATTCCCTGGGCGAGGCGCTGCTGCGGCTGAACCACTGGATAAAAACCGAGTTTCGCTACGCGCCCGGCAGCACCCGCATCGACACGCCGGTGACCGAGGTGCTCGCGCAAAAGGCCGGCGTGTGCCAGGATTTCGCGCAGGTGATGATCGCGGTGCTGCGGTCCGCCGAGCTGCCGGCGCGCTACGTCACCGGCTACATCGAGACCGAAAGCCAGCGACAGGCGGCGGAGCAAAAATCGACGCGGTCCGCGCCCGCCGCGCTGGTCGGCTCGGCGGAAAGCCACGCGTGGGTGGAGATCTGCCTGCCCGGCGGCTTTTGGTGGGCGCTGGATCCGACCAACGACTGCACGGCGGGAGAACGCCACGTGAAGGTCGCCATCGGCCGGGACTACCTGGACGGCACGCCCACGCGAGGCGTGTTCAAGGGCACGCACACGCAAAACCTCGGCGTGTCGGTGACGATGCTGCGCCAGACCGGCGGCTCGCGCACGCGCGAGCCGGCTCAGATCTCGTAGTCGTCGATGTATTCCGCGCGGGTCGGGCCGGAGCCCGGGCCGCCGGAGGCGGTGGCCTGATTCTCGGCGCGGGTGCGATCGTAGAAAATGCGCACGTCGGCCTTGCCGGAGGCGCCGTCCTGTTTGAGCAGGGCCTTGGCGCGTTGCAGAGCGCGCTTGGTGCTCATGGTAAGGTTGGCCTCGGCCGGGAAGATGTTTTCCGAGCCGATCACGTCCCAGCCGCCGCTGCGCCGCAGCACGCGCTCCACGTCGGGATTGATGCCGCTGATCAACAGGTGCCGGTTGGCCTTGAGCAGGGCGTCGTGCAGCTGGAGGAGCGACATCACGGACGTGGCGTCGAGGTGGCGCGCGTTTTTCATGCGCAGGATGACGACGCGCACGCCGCCGTCTTCCGCGAGGTAGCGCACCTGATCCTGGAAGAGGTCGGCCGCGCCAAAGAACAGCTCGCCCTCGACGTGCACGATGGAGATGGCGGCGTCGGAGCGGTCCTTCGGCTCGTCGAGCTGGGAGAGCTGGCCGTCGCTGTTGAAGCCGTATTCGACCAGCGAAGGGGCGCTGGCTTTTTTCAAAAACAGGACGAGCGACGCGCCGATGCCCACGTAAACCGCGGTGTCGAGCTTGAGGAAAAGGGCGGCGAGCAAAGTGAGCCAAAACACAATCCCGTCCGAGTTGGTGGCGCGGGTGACGATGCGCACCTGGGCCATGTTCACCAACTTGATCGAGACCAGCACGAGGTAGGCCGCGAGGGTGGCGATGGGGATGTAGTTGATGAAACCGGACGTGACCGCGAGCACGCCAAGCACGAGCAGGCTGGCGAAGATGCTGGCGAGCTGCGTCGCGCCCCCACTCTGCTGGCAAACCGCGCTGCGCACGAAGGAGGACGAACCGGGCATGGCGCCGAAGGCGGTGGCGGCGAGATTGCCCGCGCCCATGGCGATGAGCTCCTGGTTGGGGTTGACGCGCTGGCCGGAGCGGGCGGCGAGGCTCTTGGTGATGGAGATGGCCTCGAGCATGCCGAGGATGGCGGCGGCGAGCGCCACGCTGAAGACCATGGGCACCAAGGCGAAGCCCTCGAAGTTGCTGGGGAAGCCGACGAAGAGCGGCATCGCGCCCGCGATCGCCCCGCCATCGCGCACCAGCACGACGTCGAAGTCGCTCAGCTGGTAGCCGACCGAGACCAGCACGGAGAGCGAGATGACGATGAGGCCTTCGGGCCAGTTGGGCCGCATCCGGCGGATGAGCAGCATCGCCAGCAAACTGGCCAGGCCGACGCCCGCCGTCATGGGGTTGATGTGAAAGGTGCCGAGGCTGGTGGCGAGGTGGCGGACCGTGCCGATGAGCGAGACGTCGTCCGAGGCGCCGATGCCGAAGAGATTGCCCACCTGACCCACCCCGATAAGCACGGCCACGGCACAGGCGTAGGCCACGATGACGGTGCGCGAGATGAATTGCGTGAGCGTGCCGAGCTTAAAAAAGCCCGCCGCCAGCTGGATGATGCCGATGAGGAAACCGATGACCAAGACCTTCTCCAACGCGGTCAGCGGCACGTCGCGCACCGATAGCAAGGCGCCGGCGAGGATGATCGAGATGGTGTTGGTCGGGCCGAAAACCAGGTGCCGCGAGCCGCTGAACAAGGCGCAAAAAATCGCGCCGACCACGGCGGTCGCGATGACGGCCGCCGCCGGCAGACCCACCACCAGCGCAAAACCGATCGCCTGCGGGATGGTGACGATGGCGACCATCGCGCCGGCCACGACGTCGGCCTTGAGCTTGGCGAAACTGTAGCGCTTTACCTCCCTGACCACCGGCGGCACGGGATCGAGTCGCAGATAATCGACCGCGTCGGAAAGGACGCCGCCGGCTTGGGTGATCACGCGGGCGGCTTGTTCGGTGGTGGACGGGGAGGACAAGGTGGTTCAGGGCGCGGTCGGCGGCGAGTGCGGCACACGCAGGAAGGGTTTATCGGTCGCGACGGCGGGGCCTAGAGCTCCACGCCAAGTTTTTCGAGAATGCGCTGCAGGTCGTCGTTGCCCGCGTAGGGAATGACGATCTTGCCCTTTTTGCCGGCATGCTGGACGGCCACGCGCGCGCCGAGATGGGAGGTGAGTCGTTTCTCGATGCTGGAGATGGCCGCGGCGTCGGCGGGGTTGAGTTTTTTGGCCGCGCCCGCGCCGGAGGAGGAGACTGAGCCGGCGGCGAGGTTCTTGCGGGCCTGCACCAGATTCTCGGTGGCGCGCACGCTGAGGCCTTCCTCGATCACGCGGCGGGCCATGAGGGCGCGCTGGGGGGTGTCCTCCACGCCGAGCAGGACCTTGGCGTGACCCACGGAGAGCAGGCCCTTCGCCAGGTAGCCCTGGAGTTCGCCGTCGAGAGTAAGGAGGCGGAGGGTGTTGGCGACGGAGGCGCGGGGTTTGCCCACGCGCTCGGCGGCGGCTTCCTGGGTGAGGTCAAAGTCGCGGATCAGGCTGGCGTAGCCGTAGGCCTCTTCGAGCGGGTTCAGGCCCTCGCGCTGGAGGTTCTCGATCAGGCCGAGTGCGGCCGACGAGGCGTCGCCGGCCACCACGAGGCGCGCCGGGATGGTCTTGATCTTGAGCAGCTGGAACGCGCGCCAGCGGCGCTCGCCCGCGATGAGCTGGTATTTGCCGTCGCTCTGCTTGCGCACGACGACCGGCTGGAGCAGGCCCTCGGCGCGAATGCTCTCGGCCAGCTCCTGGAGCTGCTCGGGCGCGATCTCTTTGCGCGCCTGGTAGGGGCTGGGAACGATGGCCGTGACCGCGAGCTCGACGAAGCCGTTAGGCGCGGGCGGCGGCGTGGCGGCCGCAGGAGCGGGCTGGGCGGCGGAAGCGCCGGAAGGAGGCGTCGCGGGCGAAGGGGCGGCGGGTTTGGCAGGAGCGGCGGCGGCGATGAGGCCGCCGAGGCCGCGACCCAGGCGGGATTTGGAGTTGGCCATTGAAGAGCGGGAAAGATTGCCGGACGGGGACGGGAAACGGGTGGCGGCGGGATTATTTGCCGCCGGGGATGAACAGCACCTGGCCAACCTGGATGCGGGTCGGATCGGCGAGACGGTTGGCGTTGATGATATCCGAGACTTTCGCGCCGGTCTTTTGCGCGATGCGCGAAATCGTGTCTCCCGCCGCGACGGTGTAGGTGATGCCGTCCTTGGGGAAATTATCGGAGAAAGTCGCCGGGGCGGCGGGCGCGGAGGCGGTGCGGGTGCGCGTGACGGAATCGAGGGCGGCGTTGGTCTGGCGGGCGAGGTTCTCCATCTGGGTGGCCACGGTGGCCAGCACCTCGGATTTGGTGGCGGCGTTGGCGGTGCGGATGTCGCGCGTGAGATCGGCGATGGCGGTGTTGAGCTGCGTGAGGGTGGCGTAGGTCTGGCCCGCGCCGGCGGCGCTGCGGGCGAGGCGGGAGTTTTCCTCCTCGAGCTGCTCGACGCGAATGGTGAGGGCGCCGACGCGCTGCTGGAGCAGGCGGAACTCTTCGCGCATGTTGGCCAGCTCAACGGCGGGCGACACGTTTTGACCGGAGAGAAGGGTCGGCGCGAGGAGCGCGACGAACAGCATGAACGGTGTGACGGCGAGGCGCATGGGAGTGGTAAGGGACAAACGTGAAACGGAGCGGACGGGAAAACAAGGTCGGAGGCGGAAGCTCAGGATTTGTTCTGCGCCGGAGCGGGAGGAGGAGGCGGCGGCGGGGCGGTGAGCAAGGCATGCTCCGCCGCCCAGGTGGCGGAGAGCTTGGTGTCGCCGGTGGCGCGGGCGAGATCCGCCGCGTAGGGCAGCGCGGCGATGCGGAACTCCTTGGGGGCCTTGGCGTCGTCGAGCAGGCGCTTCATCAGGCGCAGGCCCATCGCCTCGTCGCCCGCCGCCCGGCATGCGCGCGCGGCGGCGAAGACCAACGGCCGGTCCTCCGCGCGGATGCGCCGCAACGCATCGAAAATCCCCAGACTGCCGCGCGCGGCGGCCAGCGCATCCGCGCTCTGTTGCAAACTCGCCTGGGTGAGCGCGAGGGCGAGGGAGGGATTGCGCGCCAGGCCGGCCGCGCCCAGCGCGCGAGCCTCGTCGCCGCGACCGGCCGCGACGAGCAGGCGCATGCGCCGGATGCGAGCGTAGGTCTCGGCCTCGGCAGTGAGGTTTTTGCGGTCGTTCCATTGCTGGTCGGCCGAAACGGCAAACGGACGATAGAGCGGGTCGCCGATCACGATGGCCTGCCAGCTGAGGCAGTTAACGGAATAAAGCGCGGCGCGCCCGAGCGTCTCGCCGCGAGCGAGCGCGCGCAGGAGCAGGTGGGGCTGGTGGGTAAATTCAAGGTAGGGCTCGGTGACGTTGCCAAAAGTCGCCGTGACTCCCTTCGCCACAAGCGGACCGGCCCAGCCGCGCGTGGGTGAGCGCAGGCTGTCGGCGGAGTAGCTGTGGATGTGCAGGGCGACCGCGCCGGGTGGGAACCGAAAATCGGGCGCGAGAAAGGGCCCGTTGATCGTGCCGGCATACCACCCGAAATAGAGCGCCGGCGCATCAAAACGCGCGTGCGGCGCGAGCGTCGCGCCCTCCCGATCCACATCGGTCTCGAACCCGAGGCTGGCGAGCTCGGTCGCGCAGGCGGCCAGCCACTCGTCGCCGTGGCGGTGCGGGCCGCCGATGTCCACGTAGGCTCGGCCCGCCAGCCCGGTCTGCTCGGCGCGGAGGGCGCGATCGACCAGATCCTTGGCCTGATCGAGGGTGGGACCGTCGAGACGTCCCACCGGGATGATTTGCTCCAGCGCCAGGGCGCTGGGGCGATCCTGTTGGAAAAGCGGATTGGGCACGAAGGCGGCGATGGGCGAGTTATCGACCGCGAGCAGCGCGAGCTCGGAGTCCACCGCCCCGACGTTCGTCCTCAGCGCGCCGTTCGAGGTGAGTGGATTGGTGGCGGGATCATACCGCGTCGGATCGTGATCGATGCGCAGGGGCACGCCGCGGCAGACGACGAGGGCATCCAGCCGATGGCCGGCCGAGACGATGCGCGTGCGGCCCACGAAATCGGTCTCCTCGCGCAGGGACGCGAGCATCCAGCCGCGCGCCACGGCCTCGCGCAGCAGGGGATTCCAAATCGTGACGACGAACTCCGACCAGGTGATCTGCTCGGTGAGCGGCATGGGCAGCGCGACGATGGCGCTCTCCGGCAGGCCGCGACGCGTGGCGTAATAACGCGCCAAATTCACCGAATCCGGGTCGTCGCGGTTGGCCAGGATGGCGACGGTCGGCACACGGGGCGCGCCGGCGGACTCCGCCCGCGCGACGCGCACGGCAAACACGCCGAAAAAGAGGCACACACCGAGGACTGAAACAAAGACTCGCACGGGACATCTGTTGCCTTGGGGACCGCGGATTTCGAGCCGTGGTTTCACAAAAGCCCGTGAAAGTGACGTTCTGTGGGATTGCCCGCCGGCGGACACGAAACGAACCTCGCCGACATGCCGCCTCCCCCACCCTCCCTCCGTGTCCGCCTCGCCGGCCTGCGCGACGCCGGTATTGGCGCGGGGCTGGCGGCGCTGGTCGGCGCGCTGGCCGGCACCGCTGGAGCGGGATTTTTGGTTGCGCTGGACGTCGTCACGGCCGCGCGCTTCGCCCAGCCTTGGCTCATCGCCGCCCTGCCCTTCGCCGGTGTGCTCATGGCGTGGGTTTATCGCGTGGCCGGCCGCGACGCGGAACGCGGCAGCAACCTCATCATCGAGCAAATCCACCAACCGGGCGGAGGCGTGCCCCTGCGCATGGCGCCGCTGGTGCTCGGCTCGACCCTGTTAACTCATCTGTGCGGCGGATCGGCGGGACGCGAAGGCACGGCCGTGCAGATGGGCGGGGCGCTTGCGGGGGGCGTGCAACGCGCGCTGCGGCTGGGCCCGGCCCATCAGTCGAGGCTGCTTTCGGCGGGCATGGCGGGCGGCTTCGGGGCGGTGTTTGGCGCCCCGCTGGCCGGGGCGGTGTTCGCGCTGGAGGTGTTGATGCGCGGGCGACTGACCTACCGCTGGCTGGGGCCATGCCTGGTGGCGGGTTTCGTGGGAGATCGAGTCTGCATCGCGTGGGGGGTGCATCATGCGGATTTTCGCGCCCTGGCGGGGCTAGGCGACCTGGCGGCGACGCCTGGACTCGTCGTGCTGGCGAAGGCCGCCGTCATCGGTCTCGCCTGCGGCCTGTGCGCGCGGCTTTTCGTCGCGGCCACGCACGGCGTGGCGAAGGGGCTGGAGCACGGCGTATCCAAATGGTGGTTACGCCCCATGCTCGGCGGGGCGGCGGTGGGCGGGCTCGCCTGGCTGCTCGGGACCGACGCCTACCTCGGGCTCGGGGCCTGGAGTCCGGACGCGACGGATCCCACCCTGGAAACGGTTTTCAAGGCCGGGGGCACGGAGCCCTGGAGCTGGCTGGCCAAGCTGGGGTTCACCGCGCTCACCCTGGGGGCGGGTTTCAAGGGGGGCGAAGTCACGCCGCTGTTTTTCATCGGCGCCGCGCTGGGCAACGCCCTGGCCTCGCCGCTCGGGATGTCGGTGGCGCTGGGCGCGGCGCTGGGGTTCGTGGCGCTGTTCGCCGGCGCGAGCAAGACGCCGCTCGCCTGCACCCTGCTCGCGATGGAGCTGTTTGGCGGCGCGCAGGTGGGCGCGTTCGCCGTGGCGTGTTTCGTCAGCTACCTGGCCAGCGGGGCGGCCGGCATCTATGCGGCGCAGCGACGGCCAGAGGGCGAAGGCGACTAAAGAAACCCGACTCAGCCGGGATCGGCTCAGGGAGTCGCCGGCCGCTCGTCGGTGATGATCACCACCGATTTGGCGGGGATGACGAGCGAGGGGCCGCGATCGGTGCGGATGGCGAGGACCGCCCCCAGCGCCCTGACCGAACGAATGCCCGTCAAGGTGACGAATCCTTTGTCCTCCCGGGCGTAGGTGATGTAGATCGGGGCGTTTTGCAGGCTGTTGAACGCCTCCTCAAACCCTTTGGCCAGGGCCTCGCCTTCGGCGCGCACCGCCACGTTGACGGTGGGCACATCGTTGGCGGCGGATAGACGCGGGGCGGCGCAGAAGAGCGCGCCCAAGGCGGCGGCGAGGAGAAGAGCGGAACGGAGCGGGGTGGTCGTCATGGACGGGGTGGGTGTGAGGGGCATGCGCGATGCGGGATAGATGGACACGGCGCGAACGCGCGGGTTGCGCCGCGCAGCAAAAGAATCCGGGGCGAGATTCTGACGCGCCGGTTAGTCGCCTACCGCGCCGCTCAGGCCTCGGACTCCGTCCATTTGAACAGGCTGGTGGAGATGGGCGGGAGGACGAGTTTGATGCTTTGATCAAAGCCGTCGCAGGGCACGTCCTCGGTCTGCACGCCCCCGCCGTTGCCCGCGCCGCCGCCGCCGTAGTAGTGGCTGTCGGTGTTGATGAGTTCGCGCCACCAGCCCTTGCGCGGCACGCCGACGCGGTAGTTTTCGCGCTTCAGCGGGGTATAATGGCCGATGGTGGCGATGAAGGTCTTTTGTGCGCGGTCGTGGCGGAGGTAGCTGATGGCGGTGATGTCGCCGTCGTTGCAGTTGATCCAGCGAAAGGTCGAGGAATCGAGGTCATTGGCCCCGAGCACGGGCTCCGTCTTGTAGAGCTGGTTGAGGTCGCGGATGAGGAGGCGGATGCCGTCGTGATCGGGGTATTGCAGCAGGTGCCAGTCGAGCTGGCCGGCGTAGGCCCACTCGCGTGATTGGCCGAACTCGGCGCCCATGAAGAGGAGCTTTTTGCCCGGCCACGCCCACATGTGGCCGTAGAGGGAGCGGAGGTGGGCGGCGCGGTCGCGGATCTCGAGCGCGGGCATCTTCATCAGCATGGAGCCCTTGCCGTGCACGACCTCGTCATGGCTGAAAACGCTGACGAAATGCTCCGACCACTGGTAGAGCGCGCCGAAGGTGAAGTCGTTGAGGTGCCATTTCCGGTGGATGGGCTCCTTCTGGAAAAACTTCAGGGTGTCGTGCATCCAGCCCATGTTCCACTTGAAGTCGAAACCGATGCCGCCGTCGGCGACGGACTTGGAAATGCCGGCGAACGCGGTGGACTCCTCCGCGATCATGAGCGTGCCGGGATAGTAGTGATGCACGAGGCGGTTCGTCTCGCGCAGGAAGTCGATGGCCTCGAGATTTTCCCGTCCGCCATAGCGGTTGGGGATCCACTCGCCCTCCTTGCGGGAGTAGTCGAGGTAAAGCATGGAGGCCACCGCGTCCACCCGCAGACCGTCGAGGTGATAGCGGTCGAGCCAGGCGAGGGCGTTGGCGACGAGGAAGCAGCGGACCTCGTGGCGGCCGAAATTGAAGATGAGCGTGCCCCAGTCCATGTGCGCGCCCTGCTTCGGATCGGCGTGCTCGTAGAGGTGGGTGCCGTCGAACTCGGCGAGGGCGAAGGCGTCGCGCGGGAAATGGGCGGGCACCCAGTCGAGGATGACGCCGATGCCGCGCTGGTGCATATGATCGACAAACCACGCAAAGTCCTCGGGCCGGCCGAAGCGGTGGGTGGGCGCGTAGAAGCCCGTGACCTGATAGCCCCAGGAGCCGTCGAACGGGTGCTCCGCCACCGGCATGATCTCGATGTGGGTAAAGCCGAGCTCGAGGCAGTAGTCGGCGAGCGCGGGCGCGAGTTCGCGATAGGACAGCGGGCGGTTGCCGTCCTCCAGCTTGCGTTTCCAGGAGCCGAGGTGGACCTCGTAAATCGAGATGGGGCGGTCGAGTTGACCGGCCTGTGCGGCGCGCCG
>JALOTV010000010.1 GCA_025457685.1 Opitutaceae bacterium | reverse complement strand
TCGCCGGGGGAGACGGGGATGTTTTCCGCCGGATCGACGGTCTTGGTGAGCACGAGGTCGCCGCGCACCACGCGGGTGACATCCACCACGCCGTGCAAATCCTCGACCGGCAGGGGCGTGGCGGGGGCGTCGGGATCGTTGGCGGATACCTGGAGGAAGGTGGTCTCGGTCTGGCCGAGAGGCGTGCGCGCGGGGGCGAAGAGGCGGAGCTGGAAATCGACCTTCGGGGTGGCGCCGGCGGCGCCGGTGAGATCGACGTAGGCTTTTTCGAGGCCGTCGGCGGGGTCGATGGCGGTGGGCAGGAGGGCGGAGCCGTCGGCGTTGATCAAGGTGTAGGTCCAATCGCTCCGGCCCGGGGTGAAGGTGAGGTAGAAGCGGTTGGCGCGTTCGCCGAGATTTCGCACCGTGTGGAGATATTGCACGGTGCCGCCGGGCTCGATGGTGCCCTGGCGATCGGGGCGAAGCTCGAAGCGGTCGTCGTAGCCCACGCGCACGAAATCGACCTGGTCGTCGAAAACGGCGGGCAGGTTCGTGGAGGCGGCGCGGAACGTGAGCGTGTAGTCCTGGCGGCCGTTGGCGGGGTTGGCGTCGGCGTCGCCCGAAGTGCCGGCGGGCACAAAAACGCGCGCGACCACGTAGGCGCGGCCGGCAGGGGCGATCTCGGGAGTGCGCAGCACGGGCAGGAGTTCGCCGGAGTCGACCACGCCGTCGCGATCGGGATCGGCGTAGAAGACGACGCGCCAGCCGGCGGGCAGGACCGAGCTGGACAAGGTGTAAACGTCGGGGCTGCCGGCGGGGTTGCCCGGCGAGGCGGCGGCGGGCGCGGTGTTTTGCACCAGGAGGGGGAAATCGACGTAGCCGCCGGCGGCGGTGGTGCGCGCGTAGGGCGTCTCATCGGGCGGACCGGCGACGGGCGCGGTGTGGTTGGCGAGATTCATCGCGGCGCGGGCGACGGCCTCGATGCGGTCGAGCGTGGTGTCGGCGCGGGAGCTGTCGCCTATGGAGCGCGCGGTGAGCGTGATCTCGAGGGCGGTGGCGAGGTTCGCCGCGGCATCGGGCACCTCGACGCGCAGAAGCACGTCGGCGAAGGCGAGCGGGTTGTCCAGGTCGGCGCCGGCGGGGTCGAGCAGGCCGGTGTCGGGCACGCCATTCACGCCGGTGTCGGCGAGCGGGGTGAGGCCGTCGGCGCGGTAGAGGGTGAAGCGGTAGCCGGAGGGCGGCGGCGCGCCGCCGTCCAGTTGGGCGGAGACGGTGATATCGAAGGAGTCCGGACCGCCGCCGGTGTTGAACACGCGCTGGGTGAACCAGACGGTCGTCCCGCCCTGCACGGAGGCGAGGCGCTGGACGTCGGCGACGCCGTCGTCGGCGATGGCGGTGAGGTGCAGGGCATCGGCCTCGAAGTCGGTGTCGCGGATGACGACGCCGTGGGCGCGCGAGAGGGCGAGGCGGGTGGCGTTGAGGGTGCGGACGGTTTGCTCGGCCGGGCTGAGGGTGGTGGTGGCGTAGTGGGCGTAGGCGTGGTTCTCGAGAACCTGGAGCGTGGCGTCGGCCGGGTGGGTGGCGAGAAAGCTGAAGGTGACGGCGCCGCCAGGGGCGATGTCGTGGTCGGAGGCGCCGGTGGACGAGAGGTAGCCGATGACGGTGGCACCCGGCGTGTAGGTGGCGGACCAGGCCCAGTCCGCGGCGATGGTCGGATCCCACGAGGTAAACGCGGGCGCGAGGGTGGCGGGGGGAGGCGAGGCGTAGACGAGGAGGCCGGAGACGCCGCCGGGCTGGGCCACGATGGTCTGGGCGGAGAGCGCCGGCGCGACGCCCGTGGGCAGCACGCCGGGCAGGACGTCAAAAACGAGCACGCCCTCGTAGCCCGGCGTGCCATCGACGGTGTAGGAACGGCGCAGGGCGGCGGCGGTGCCGACGTTGGTGGCGGTGACGGTGTAGGTGACGGCGCCGCCGGGATTGGTGACGGCGGAGGAGACGGTCTTGGTGAGGGCCATGACGGCGTCGTTCACGGTCACGGCGCGGGCGATGTTGCCCACGTCGTCGCCGGCGGCGGGCAAAGGAGTGACGAGGCGGGTGCCGACATAGGCGCCGTCGAGGCCGATGTGGGCGATGGAGCCCGGCGGGAGCGCCTCGGGCACGAAAAAGGTGACAAGCAGCGGCACGACGGCGTCGGGTGCGTAGGTAAACCCGAGGGTGTTTATCTGAAGCTCGGCGGGCTGGATCTCGCCGTCGTTGTTGGCGTCGCGCCAGGAAGAGACCAGCACGTCGTCGCTGTCGGGCTGGCCGTTGGCGTTGAGGTCGGAGTAGACGAGGATGCCGGTGTCGCCGTCGGGCAGCTGGGGGCGGAAGGTGGAGGCGGCGGAGGCGTAGGTGGGCGCGAGGGTGGCGGTGTCGGGAGTGTTGCCGGTGAAGCGAAGCGTGTAGCCGAAGGTGGCCTGGACGCGGGTGGCGAAGGTGGCGGCGGAGACGACGGACTGGATCTGGCCCGGCGAGGCGGTGGAGCCATCGGGCAGGAGGGTGATGCCGTAGATCGCGGCGACCTCGATGAGGACCTCGTTGGAGGTGGCGCGATAAACAACGCCGGATGCGTCGTCCTGCTCGAAGGTGATGACCGCCTGGTTGCGGATAACCGTGCCGGCGGGGGTGACGGGTGAGGACTGGGCGCGGGCGCACGGCGCCAGCGCGAGGACGCCCAGGAGGGCGGGCAGCGCGCGGCGACGCAGGCGGGAGAAGAGAGAAGCGCGGGGACGGATCATTTCACCTTGAGCTTGAACGTGACGGTGTGGACGGGACCCGGAACCAGAAGAGCGCCGCCGTCGTAGAGCCAGCGCAGATGGGTGACGGAGGGAACGGTGCCGCCGACCACGGGCTCGGAAACGGCGGGCTCGCCGGGCAACCACGTCTGGCCCTGGTCCTTGGAGTAGGAAAGGGCGTAGAGCGGGGTGTTGACGGCGGAGTTGGCCACGTAGGCGGTGTGCTGGGGGATGTTGTCGTGGACGTAGACCGAGCGCACGCCGACCGGGCTGTTGTTGTAGAAACGCAGGCGCTGGAGCACGCGATCGGGATCGGAGGGATCGATCAGCAGGCGATCGGCGTAGGTCGCGCCGTTGTTGTCCGAGATGTCCTTGGTGATGACGACGCCGGGGAGCTGCACGGTGGTGGTGTCGTAGACCGAGATGTCTTGATCGCCGGGATTCAGCGCGGCGGCAAAGTCGGGCGGTCCGAAGGCGGTGAGGGTGAGCACGTCGGTGGTGAAGGCGGTGGCCGGGGCGGGCACGAAGGCCTGCATGATGATCTCGATGGCGCCGTCGCCGGGGACGGCGAAGAGGTGGCCGTCGCCCGGCGCGTAGGGGCCGCTGACGACGTTGCCCTGGCCGTCGCCCTCGTAGGCGAGCCAGTTCCAACCGAGGGTGGAGCTCCAGGTGAGGGGCACGTCGACCGCGCCCGACTCGAAGTTGCGCAGGAGGTGGCGATAAGTCTTCACCTCGCCGGGGACGGCGGTGCCCTGATTGTCGGGCTCGAGCAGCAGACCGAAGGCCTCGTAGTAGTGGGAGACGCGTTCGGAAACGAGGAGGAAGCGGGAGCGTGCGGCGAAGGTGACGTCGGAGTTATACCAGTAGAGTTCGGCGTAATTGGCGAACTCATGCAGGCGAGGGATGGGAGCGCCGTTGGCGAACGTGTCGTTCACCCGCGCGCGGAGGGTGATGACGACCTGATCGATGTCTGCGCCGGCGGCGTCGCCGTCGGTCTCGTCCACGCGATCGATGCGCACGGAGACGGAGCGAGCGTCGGGCGCGATGGTGATGGTGACGTCGCCCGCGCCGCCCTCGACCTCGACCTCGCTGCCGGGGATCGTCGGGGTGGTATCGAGCGCGACCGGGGCGCCGGCCGGACCGGCCGGGGCGGTGACGACGCCGGCGGAAACGAAGCTCATGCCGTCGGGCAGGCTGTCGCGAATCTCGACGTCGTAGAGATTGGCGCGGATGAGCGCGGCCGGGGCGGTGATGACGTAGGTGACGATGTCGCCCGCGGTGAGGCTGGAGCCCGGCAAGTGCGGGGCGAGGGCGGTCTTGGCGACGGTGGGTGCGGGCGCGATCAGGGTGTGGACGGCGGGACCGAGCGGATCGTAGGTCTTGGGCGAGGTGGAGGCGATGCCGGCGGGGAAACTCGCGTAGGCCGGGATCTGGGCGCGGTTGGCCATGAGGCCGACGCCGGAGCCCTCGGCACCGAGCTCGGGATTGAGGGGCAGGTTGTAGGTGAGGGTGAGCGTCTCGCCCGGCTCGATACGGGAGGCGTAGTCGTTGCCCGTGGTATCCCGCTTGGTCTGGAGACTGAGGGATCCGCGGCGCGTGACGGAATCGTATGCGTAGGCGAACGTGTAGTCGTCGCCCGGGACGAGGGTGCGCGCGGGCGAGCCGACGGAGGCGGAGAACTGGTTGGCGGCGGGCGGGCCGGCCACGGCGGCAAGGGCGGCGGGGGCGAGATTGCGCGGCAGGTTGTCGGTGAGGCCGACCTCGTAGGCGGGGCCGGAGAAGGCGGTGGCGGCGAGGTTGGAGACGGTGACGGTGTAGAGCACGGTGTCACCTACCCCGGCGGTGGCGCCGATGACGGAGCCGTCGGGGTAGTTGGCGGTCTTGGCGAGGGACAGGTTGGGCTGGCGGGTGAGCACGCTGGGCCCGGTCTGGCGCAGCCACGGCACATCGTCGGCGGCGGGGTTGAGGGTCGCGCTGGCGGCGTAGGTGGAGCGCTGCGGGCGGGTGTCGTGGGTGTTCCAGAACAGGGTGGCGACGTTGGCGCCGGAAAGCTGGCCGGTGGTCGAGGCGAGCAAATCGGAGCCGTCGGCGGCGAGCGGGCGGATGTCGCTGAGGAATTTCACCGTGCCGGTGAGAGCGGCGCCGGTGGAGTTGACGACGTCGGCGAAGTCGAAATTCACGGTCTGCACGCCCGAGGCGGCGGGAGTGGAGACGGCGGGGGCGAAGCCGGAGAGATCGAGCGTGTCGTCGTTGTAATCCGGATACGTCACGCCCTCGACGGTGGCGGCGAGGTGGGACTGGCCGGCGGGCAACACGTCGCGTAGTCGCACGGCGGATACACCGCCATCGAACAGGCGGGTGTAACGCGGCAGGGTGACGGAGAGCTCGGTGCGCAGGATGTCGCCCACGCGCAGGACCTCGTCGGCGGCGACGGCGGCGGGGACGTGGGAGCCGTCCGCGTCGTAGAGGCGGAAGACTGACTTGGCCAAAGTCGGATAGACCACGCCGAGGTGGCGCACGACCGGGCCCTGCTTGGCGTAGGGGGCGACGGAGGAGTCGGTGTCGCGCTCGAGGGCGTTGTCGTGCACGAGATCGCCGGCGGCGAGGTTGCCCACGGACACGGCGAGAGCGGCGGCGGGCAGGGAGCCGTAGTCGCGCAGGTTGACGGAATTGGCCCCCAGGTAGTGGCCGGCGCCGATGCCGCGATCGACCTGGGCGACGTAGCGGATGGTGGCGGTCTCGCCCGGAAGCAGGAAATCGATGGTGAAGTCGAGCCGGGTGGCGGTCTCGCCGGCGGGGTTGACGGCGGAGGAGGTGGCGACGGTGAGGCGGCTGCCGGCCGAGCCGGCGAAGTCGGCCCCGAGGGCGCCGGGCAGGGCGGAGCCGGCGACGACGGTGCCGACGCCGCTCTGGTAAGTGACGCCGTCGTCGGCCGGGAGCAGGTCGCGCAAGGCGATGTCGAAGGCCGGGGACGCGCCGGAATTGGTGACGGAGAGGGTGTAGACCACGCGGTCGTCGGGCAGGGTCGACTCCACGCCGGCCACGGTGGTGACGGTGGAGCCGGCGGCATCGTAGGCGTAGTAGGCGGCGGTGCCGCGCGAGGCGGCGGGCGAGCCGATCACCCCGGCCTCCTGGACGTTGGCCTGAGTCTTGGCCAGGGAGGCGTCGAGATCGGGCTCCTGGATCTGGAGGACGACGGGGCCGACGGTGACGGAATTGACCGTGGTGCGGGCGTCGGTGGCGAGGTTGACCACGGGATCGGGGTCCACGTCCACCTGGTTCCAGGAGAAGGTGAACGAGTTGCCCAAGGTCGCGCCGGCCACGACCGGGGTGGCGGCGGTGTCGCGCACGAGGTCCACGGTGGCGCGCAGGGTCACGACGAGCTCGTTGGCCGCGGCGGTGCCGGCGAGATCACCGAGGGCGAGGCCGAAGCGGCGGTTGCCATCGTGCACGATGCCGGCGGTGAGGCCGGTCACGCCGTTGAGCGCATAGCTGGTGAGGGCGGGCACGAAGGTGGTGCCGTCGGGCAGTTCGTCGAAGAGATAGAAGTCGTGCAGGACGCGACCATCCGGGATGTCCACGGTGAGCTCGTAGGTGAGGAGCTCGCCCGGAGTGGCGCGGGAGGTGCCGTTGGAGAGCTTGCCGGAGGGGGCGGTGAGCTCGGTTTGTAGGGTTTTGCTGGATACGTTGTTGTCGGCGATGCCGGCGAAAGCCCAGACCGGCCCGCGGTCCACATAGGGATTGGCGGAGTCGGTGTCGCGTTCGTTGGCCTCGACCACGCCCGCGGTGGCGGGCGTCTGGGTGCTCACGTAGCCGGCGGGCAGGGTGGAATAATCGGAGAGGTCGGCGCGGTTTTGCAGGTAGCGGCCGACCGCGACCGGATCGTTGACCGTGGCGGTGTAGGTGAACTGGACGGTCTCGCCGACGTCGAGCCGGTCCACGGTGAAGCGGACGTTGGTGGAGTAGTTGGCGTCGGTCGGCGCGATGGCGGCGGAGGCGATGACGGCGGCGGTGAGGGTGCCGGTGCCCCCGGTCTCGGACGTGACGACCGGGGAGGCGGGGTTGAACGTCAGGCCGGCGGGGATGCGGTCGATGACCTCGATTCCGTAGGCGGGGGCGGTGCCGGAGTTGGTGTATTGAATGCGGTAGGTGATGACGTCGCCATCGGTGAAGAGCGGGACGGACGGGACGGGGTTTTGCGGGGCGAGGGCGAGCGGGCCCTCGCCGTAGAAGTTGGTGAAGTTGACGCCGGTGCCGGAGGTGGCGGCGGTGAGGCGGGTCTTGGTGAAAGAGACGTTGGTGATGCCGGGCTCGACGATGCCGAAGGCGCGGGTGGGGGCGGCGGCCTGGTTGAGATTGGCCGTGATGCCATCCCACTGGGCCCAGCGATGGACGGGGACGAGGGAGAGCGTATCGCCCGCATCCACGATGGTGGCGGAGCCGGAGCCGTTGGTGATGCGGATGGGCGTGGCGGCGAGGCTGTCGCCATTGACCGTGGCGTAAACGGTGAGGGTGAACTCGGGCTCGCCGCCCGGGGTGGAGATGGCGGTGGCGAGCAGATCGGGGTAGCCGGCGGGCGCGCCGGCGAGGGTGGCGGGGCGGGCGATGCGGGTGGATCCGGAACCGGCGTTGACGGTGATGTTGCCCGCGGGGAGGTCGATGGCCGCGTCGGCGCCGAAAGTAAAGGTGACGCGGCGCACGGTGAGGCCGGACGGGACGACCCAAGCGTCGACATCATGGCCGGTGAGGTTGTTGCGCGGCCGCCACTCGTAGAGGGCGAGGCCGGCGGGCAGGTCGATGGTCTGGCGCAGCACCACCTCCTCGCCGATGGTGGCGCGGCCGGTGTCGACGGACAGGGCGGTATCGGGCGAGGGATCGGTTATGTCGCTCTGGAACGTGGTGGTGAAGACGGGCGCGGCGGTGGCGAGGCCGACATCGCGTGCGGCGGCGAAGGGAATCGCGGCGAACGCGGGGGTGGACGAGCTGGTGCGGGCCTCGGCGGGGAAGGCGACGCCGGCGGCGGGCAGAGTGCGGTAGTCGAGCACGCGGGCGCGGTTGCCGAAGTGCAGCGACGCGGCGACATCGGACCGGACGCGCATCCAGAAAAACACGTCCACCGTGGCGCCGGCGGCGACTTGGTCGAGGGTGAGCGTGAGCTCGTTTTGCACGAAGGCGGGGCCGGTGAGGATGGCGCTCGTGCCCGACGAAGCGACGACGGAAGGCGGGAGCAGGCCGCCGAAATCGGTGTATTCGAGACCGTAGGGCGCGCCGACCGCGAAGTCCTCGACGGTGGTGCGCGGGACGACGTCGTAAACCTGCACGGCGTAGGCCGTGGTGGTGCCCGAATTGACCACGCGGACGCGGTATTGGACGAACTCACCCGGGGCGACGACAGGCACGCCGGTGGCGTTGGCGTTGTCGTTTATGCCGCGGAAAGTCGGGGTGCCGGAGAGCCGATTGACGACGGTGACCGTAGAGGGGGTGAAGACGGTGGCGCCGTCCTCACGACGGTATTCCGAGGCGATTTTGGTGACGCTCGCGGGGAGGATGTTGGGCACGAGGACGCTGAACGAGACGGCGTCGGTGGCGAGGGTGGTGCGGGTGGTGTCGCCGGAAAAATCACCCCAGCTGAAGGTGGCGGTGTTGGCGAAGCTCTGGGCGGCGATGGCGGTGCCGCCGTTGAGCTGCTGGTCGACGGTGGCGGTGATCTCGACCAACAGATCGCTACCGGGGGTGGAGCCGCCGTTGAGCGAGCCCGGGAAGGGATTGGTGGTCGAGCTGTGGAGGTGGTTTATCGGGGTGGCGCCGGAGGACTGGGCGGGGATGGGAATATCGAGCGCGGCGACGGTGAGGGCGCCATCGCGCGGCACGAGTTCCCACTTGATGGAGCGCACGGTGAGACCGTCGGGCACGGTGTCCTGGAAACGAAGGTCGTAGATGGTGACAAAAGGAGGGAGTTTGAGACGGGCCTGGTAGGTGACGAGTTCGCCGATGGTGGCGCGGGTGGTGGCGTCGGGCGGGAAGCGATAGGTGTCCGCCGCAGCGGCGCCGGCCGCGAGGGTGAGTTCGTTCTTCACGCCCTTGGACCGCTCCAACACGCCGAAGATCTGGTGGAAGGTGCGGACCTCGGCGGTGAGGTAGGCGGTGCGCTCGTCGTCGGCCTCGAGGAACGCGGTGCCTCGGGCGGTGGTCTTGGCGGCGCCGGTGCCGGGGAGGCTGGAGGTGTTGAACGTGGCGAGGTTGAACAGTTCCTGGCCCGGGGCGGCGCCGGCGATGGACGCGGTGTAGGCGACGGTGAGCACATCGTTCGGGGCCAGGACGGCGAGGGCCTGGTCGAGCAGGGTGACGGTCAGGGTGCCGGGGTTGCCACCGACGCCGGCGACGAAGGCGAACGTGTAGTGGGTATCGAGCACAAGCGGGGCCTCCGCGTTGCGGGTGACGGTGGCGGAGGAGACGACGAGGCCGAAGGGCACGGCGTCGATGAGCACGGTCTCGTAGGCGGGGGCGTCGCCGGTGTTCTCCACCGTGAGGGTGTAGGCGATGGAGGCGGGGTCGGTGGCGAGGTTGATGACGTTGGGGGTGCCGGAGGTGCCGGAGGCGGGCACGGAGGTCTTGGTCGGCGAGGTGAGCTCGGGCTCGATCAAGGTGATGGTGGTGGTGTCGCGCAGGTCGACGCCGGCGGGGCTGTCGTGGGTGTAGCTGATGGCGCCAAGGCCGGTGCCGCGGTTGATGGTGAGGGTGGCGGTGTTGACCTTGGAGCCGCCGGAGGCGTTGGCGGCGAGGTCGCCCACGCGGCTCCAGACCTCGACGTAGAGCGCGTCGCCGTCGACGACGGTGGCCGCGCCGGTGATGGCGTTGAGGATGGGCTGGCCGGTGAAGACGAGCCGCTGGCCGGTGCCGGAATTGGTGAGCGCGGTCCAGCCGCCGGAGACGCCGCGCCGGGCGGAGGCCTCGAGGAAGACGAAGCCGGCGGGCATGAGGTCCTCGACGCGGAGATCGGTGGCGCCGCCTTCGAAGAGCTCGACGGTGATGAGGTGGCGCACGATGGAGCCGATGGTCAGGTCGGCGGTCTTGGCGGCGGGATCGTTTGCCGCGGGGGTGGAGACGGCCGGGGCGGAGAGGGAAAGACCGTCGATGACCTTCTCGATGGTGCCGCCGGAGACGTAGCCGCGGCGTGTATCCAGCGAGTAATTACAGACGTCGTTTCCTGCGCGGTCGAGACACCAGCCGTTGGTATCGAGCACGCCGGAGAGATCGCCGCGCGAGACGGTGTTCACGGTGGCGGTGACGCGCCACTGGAGGGTGTCGCCGGAGGAGCCGGAGACGGAGAGCACGGGCAGGTCGCCGCGATCCCAGGTGAAGGTGTTGCCGGAGGAGGAAGTCGGGGCGGGGGCGCCGCCGAGCGGGGTGATGCTGACGCCGGTGTAGCCGGCGCCGAAGGTGGCGAGAAGGGCGGACTCGCCGGCGGGGGCGTCGCCGGCGTTTTGCAGGGTAAGGGTCCACTCCACGGTGGTGGTGGAGGCGGTGATGAAGGCCGGGCCGGAGACGGGGGTGATGGCGACGTTGAGGTTGGGCGAGCGCGGGTCGATGGAGAGATTGGCGAGGCTGACTGGGCGCTGGTTGCCGCAGGAATCGGTGTGGTTGAAGGTGGCGAGCTGGTTGAAATTGGGGATGGACGGGTCGGAGTCGGGGTTGGTGTCGCAGTAGGGGCCGCCGGCCTGGAGCTTGAAGTAAACGCGTATGACGACGGTCTCGCGCGGGAAGAGGCGGGCCTTGGCGGCGGGGATGAGGCCGGAATTGGCCTGGGAGCGCCAGCGGAGGAAGGAGCCGTCGATCTGCGGCTCCTCCTCGGCGGGGGTGAGCTCGGCGGCGGCGGCAACGCGGGGGGAGACTCCGCCGCCGGTGAGGGAGTAGGTCCAGGTGGCGCCGTCGATCGAGGCGTCGTAGGCGAAGCCGGTGGGCACGGGAACGGCGAGGTCGAAGTCGCGCAAGGACAGCTCGCGGTTAGTGCTCGGGTTGACGAGGGTGATGTCGAGGTAGCCGCCGCAGGTGGAGAAGGCGACCTGGGTGGGCATGGGGCCGGAAGCGAGGCTGACGACGGGAGCGTCGGGCACGGTCTTGACGTCCACGGAGGCGCTGACGGAGCCGTTGGCGTCTTCAAGGCCGGGGACGCCCTGGCAGCAGCCCCAGGCGAAGGTGCCCTCGACGCCGACGAGATCCTCGGCGCAGGTGTTGATGGTGGTGACGATCTTGATCGTGATGGTGCCGCTGGCGTCGAGGTAGTCGGCGCGGCCCTGGGCGATCATGAAGGGGTTGGTGTTGTTGAACGTGAAGGTGCGGCGTGCGCCGCCGGGCTCGGCGACGGGCGCGGGGGTGGCGGTGTCGAGGGTGATGTTGGACGGGCCGCTGATGATGGCGGCGGAGACGAAGGTGAGGTTGGACGGCAGGAAGACCTGGAGGGAGGCGTCGGGGACGACGCCGGGCCCGAGGGACTCGATGGTGAAGGTCCACTCGACAGTGTCACCGGTTTCGCCGTTTACTTGGGCGGTGGTGAGGGCGGCGGCCTGGGTGGTGTTTTGTCCGGCGAGGGCGAGGAGCACGTCGGCGGCGCCGGGATCGAGGAAGTTGGAGTCGCGGGTGTCGGCGTTGAGCGGGCCGCGCGGGGAGGGGCTGGCGGGGGAGCCGGAGGCTGTGACGGTGTTGTCGTGATTACACGGCAGGTCGAAGAGGATGGTGGCCTCGGCCTTGCGGTCGGAGTTGAAGTAGGCGAGGGCGTTGGCGCAGTCGCCGGTGGCGACTAGTTCGGCGTCGAACATGACGCGGATGCGCTGGCCGGGGCGCAGGACGCGGTGGCGGGTGAAATTAGGGTCGGTGGGGCGAGAGTCCAGATGGGCGGCGCCGACGAGCAGGGAGTCGGATTCGCTGTCGTCGTCGTCGGGGTCGGTGAAGTTCCACGTGATGACTTGGGGCGAAGCGGCGGAGCCGGTGCCGGTGAGCGAGGTGTAGCGCGAGCCGCCGCCGGGGAAGGGCGTCATGGCGTCGTAGGTGGTGGCGCCGTAGCCGGAGCCGCTATCGACGGCGTAGCGGACGGAGTCGGGCACGAGGGTGAGGCCGGGCGGGAGTTGTTCCCGGATGATGGGCTCGTAAACGTCCACCGCGCCGACGTTGACGATCTCCATGGTGAAGCGGGTGCGGGAGCCGCAGAAATCGAGCACGGCGGGGTCGGCGCTGTGTTCGAGCACGAAGACGCGGGTGTTGCCCTGGGCGATGTTGATGCGCTGCTTGGTCGTCTCGATGTTGGCGCCGCAGGCGGAGCCCAAGCAGCCCCAGCGGGTCTCGGGCAGGATGGTGGCGAAGAGGTCCTGGCAAAGGTGCATGCGCAGGGTGACCTCGACGGTGACGAGGGCGCCGCTGGGCAACTTGCCGATGGAGAAGACAACCTCGCGCTCGGCGTCGTCGGCGCCGGCGACGACGGGGACCGCGTCGTCCTCGGTGCCGAGGATCCAGGCGGGGAAGTTGGCGCCCGTGGTCAGGGCGCCTCCGCCCGGGAAGGTGACGGCACCGGCGACCTTGGCGACGCGGGAGGAGACGTAGGAGAGGGAGAGCGGGCGGGCGTTGTCGCCGAGGCGGACGGGGATCTTGACGTTGTAGAGATCGCCGTTGCCGGAGTTGACGACGTCGAAACGGATGCGCGGGTAGCCGTCGTTGTAGTAAACGAGCTCGGTGGTGAAGAGGGCGGAGAGCACGCCCTCGTCGAGGGACGGGGCGTAGCTGGCGTTGTTGGCGGTGGTGAAGTTGCCGCCGCCGGTGGCGGAGGGCACGGACGGCAGACCGAGGTCGGGAGCGTTGGCGCAGCGGTCGCGCGAGTAGGCGATGGCGGAGAGGGCGGTGCCGGCCTCGTCGCAGGATTTGTTGAGGGTGAGCTCGATGTAGGTGCCGGGCAAATACGCTTCGCGCAGGTCGCCCAGGTTCCAGGTGAGGATGGAGTCGTTGGGGCCGGAGACGACGGGGGCGAAGGCGGCGAGGGGCGTGTTGGTGGCCGCGTTCTTGAGGCCGACGAAGGAGACGGCCGCGGTGGCGGGATCGTAGGCCCAACGGTTGGTGGTGGGATTGATGTTGCCCAGATCAAGCACGACGCGGGTGTCGTAGAGGTCGAAGGGGGTGGAGCCCTGGTTGCCGATCTCGAGGCGGAAGGTGACGGGCTCGCAGCGGTCCACGACACGGGAATCGGAGCCGGAGACGTTGGCGATGGAGACGGTGGCGGCGGAGCGGGCGGCGTTTAAGACGACGGCCTGGCGGAATTCGTTTTTATCGTCGGCGTTGCACAGGCCGAGCAGGACGGGGATCTCGAGGTCGGCGAACTCGATGGTGCCGCCGAGGGTGGTGTTGCTCTTCACCGCCATGCGGTAGCGGAACCAGAGCCAGCCTCCGTCGTTGGGGCGACTGGTCGGGCCGCCGAGGGCCTGGAGGCCGTCGAGGTCGATCTTCACGCGATCAAAGCCCTCGCCGGTGGGGCTGAGGTTATTGATGTCGGAAAGGGAGACGAGGCCGGAGCCGGTGGGGCCGTAGTTGGGACCGGAGGGGGCGGAGGGCGTGCCGGCGGAGGCGAAGTAGTAAACCTCGAGCTGGAGATCGGCGAGGTTTCCGTTGGGGATGCCGTAGTTGTTGAAAAAGGTCTCGTCGAAGACGAGGGGGCGATCGACGCCGGAGACGTTGACAAACCAGTTGGCGGGGGCGGAGGGGGAGAAGCGCAGGTAGTGGTCGATGACGAGCTCGGTGCAGGTCTCGGCGGCGCCGTGGGTGATGGGGTCGCCGTTGAGGTGGGTGTTCAGGTAGGTGACCTCGCGGTTATGGGCGACGATGGCGTCCTCGTCGTCGTTGTTGAGCGTGGTGGTCTGGCTGCCGTTGAAGTCCTCGGTCTGGGGGCAATCGTTGCAGTCGGTGGGATCGGCGGGATCGGTGACCGTGAGGTTGTAGGTGAACGTGTAGGACTGGCCGGCGGCGCAGTTGTCGGTCGGGGCGTCGAACAGGAAGGCGAAATCGGCGGCATAGTCGCCGGAAGCGTCAAACACGTCGTCGATCTCGACCGTGACGGTGCGAGCGAGGGCGTTGTGCGTGAGGATGGACGGCGCGACGATGGCGGGCGTGACGGAAGCGTAGGCGAAGCCCAGCGGGTAGGCGATGACCAGGGTGTAGCGGAACGGGGCGCCGGGCGCACCGCGGTAGCGGAACGAGTAGTCGTAGGTTAGACCGGAGGCGTTGACGTCGGCGAAGTCGGGGCCGTCGAAATCGGATGCGATGCCGGGCGGAGTGGTGACGCCGTAGGAGCTCAGGCGGGTGCCGGCGGTCCAGGGGATGTTGCAGTCGTCCTCGTAGTAGGGCTGGTAAACCAGGCCGGCCCCGGCGGGCGAGCAGGCCACGCCGCCGGTCTTGACCGAGACTTGGTAGGTGAGGACGGCGGAGGCGGCGGCATCGAGATCGTCGGCGTCGCCGTCCCCATCGGTGTCCTGACCGCCGATGAGGACGAAGGCGGGCCGGCCGTCGGCGGGATGGCCGGGGTTGGCGTAGCTCGGGGTGAAGGTGAAATTGCCGCTCGTGACGACGACGTCGTAGGCGGTGAGGTTGAGCCCGGTGACGGCGGCGACGAGATTGCGGACCGGCCCCGCGCCGGCGGCGTTGGCGAAGGTGACGCTCGTGGAGACGCCCGCGCAATAATCCACGGTGAAGGCCGGCGCGACGATGGAGAGCTCCGGGGTGCGCAGCACGATGTCGACGGAGCCCGCGCTCTCGGCCGACACGGTGGCGGTGTCGATGGCGGGCAGAAGGGCGCCCTGCACCGACCAGTAGGAATCAAGCTCGGCCTCGAGACCGACGCAGTCCTCGACCGAGACGACCAGGATGTAGCGTTTGGCGCCGGCCGGGCCGGCGTTGACCGCGCCGGTGTTCCAGCGCTGGCGCGAGTTGGCGGGGTTGACGCCCAAGGCGACGGGCACGCCGCTGGTCGGGGTGTAGGGACCGGCGAGGCCCGTGACGTCGCGCACCTGGAGGATATTCAAGGCGCCGCCCGTGCCGGCGATCTCGACAAAGGCGCCGTCGGGCAAGGCGTCGGGATCGGGGCCGTCCTGATTGAGATTGCCCGCGCCGTTGTTGAGCACGGTGACGAGGAACAAGACGTCGTCACCGCGCGAGGCGAGCACGGTGGTGCTGCCCGGGGCGGCGGGATCCTCGAGCGAGACGGTGAGTCCGGGCTGGACCGCCTGGACGCCCAGACTTTGGCGCGTCACGGGGAGGACCGGCGTGGGGCCGAGGGCGGGCACGGTGTAGCCGAGAGAGGCGGTGAACTTGCGGTCGTTGGGCAGCGAGGGGGACGGCCGCAGCACGATGTCGAGCGTGGTGGTGGAGTTGCCCGCCAGGACGCCGCCCAGGTCGGCGGCGCTGAATGTGATGGTTTTTTCCGGCAGGGCGGCGGGATCGTAGACGCCGACGTCGAGCCCGCTCCGCTTGATCGAATCGACAAAGAAGCCGGGGTGAAACGCGAGGACGAGGCCGGCGGGGTCGAGCGCGTTGTTGTTGCGGTTGGTCAGGGTGACCGAGACCGGGATGGGCTGACCGGCGGTGTAGGTGCCAGACGGATACGAAATGGCCAGCTCGACGTCGCAGTAAATGGGGAAGGTGACGGTCGGCAGCGCGATCTCGCTCGTCACGGCGCCGGGGGCGGCGTCGGAGCAACCGAAGCTCACGTCGATGACCGGCGAGAGGTCGCCGCAACCGTCCACGCGCGCCTGGATGTAGAAATCCCGCGAGGCGCCGGCGGCGATGACGCCGGTGGAGAAACTGTGCTCCTGGGTGGCGAGGTTGGAGACCAGGTTGAGGACGGACGAGCCGGTGGGGCCGCCGATGCGGGCGGTGAGCAGGGAGAGATTGGCGGGCAGATCGAGGGCGACGGTCGCGCCGTCGCCGGCGAGCTCGCCCGGGCCGGCGTTGGCGACGCGCACAAGCAGGGCCACCACCCCGGAGCCCTGGGTGATGATGTAGGGCTGGGAAGGCGCCGAGAAATCAGCCACCGAGACGGACAGATCGGGACGGGCGACGGCGAAAGGATCGACCGCGTTGGCCCCGGAGCCCGGGACCGCGGGACCACCGACGTAGCGAGAATATGAATACGCAAGATTGCCGGCGGGGAAGGCGCCGGAGGTGACGGCGGTGTCGGGCCGCACGCCCACGGTGCGCGCGAAGGTGTTGGCGGCGAGGCTGACTGGAAGCGTCCAGGTGACGGTGCGGGTGGCGTTGTTAAAGACTCCGCCGTCGCTGGCGGACGCGTAGAGGAAGCCCGCCGGCAGGGTGAACGAAAGGGTGGTGCCGCGCAGCGGGGCCTCGTCGGTGTGGGTAAACGTCAGGGCGAGCGGGATGAGTTCGCACGAATCGATGTCCGCGGGCGCGGCGACATTGTAGGCGAAGGTCGGCGGCGTCTGCACGGTATTGGCCGCGCCCGGGGTGATGTTGGCCCCGCGGCGATTGATCCAGTGGGCGGCGAGGTCGGGGTTGGTGCCGATGTAGGCGAGGGAGTCGCCCGGCGCATAGAAGCCGTCGCCGGTGTTGTAGCTGGTGGCGAATACCAGCGGCGACGGGGGCGCGGCGACCTCGCTGCCCCAAGAGAAATAATCGATGGCGGCGGAGTCGGAGAGGCGTCGGATGAGCACGGAATCGCCGCCGTCGGCGAGGATGGGGCCGGGCCGGCCGAGGTAGAGCACGTTGCCCGACGCGACGCCGGCGCCGGTGTAGACCACCACGCGGCCGGAGCCGGAGAGGGTGAAGGATGGCAGAGCGAACCCGGCGGAAGCGCCCGGGCCGGCGGTGACGAGCGCATAGCCGGAGAGGTTTTGCGGGGTGCTGAAGCCCGTGTAGTCGAGCTCGACGAACTCGGCGCCGGCGATCGCCAGCTCGTTGAGACGCAGCGTCTGCGCGCCGGCGAAGACGGGCAAAAACACCCAGAACAGGAAGGCGAGGAGACGGGCCAAACTGGAGCGGAGACGGGGCATGCGAAAGGGAAAGTAGGCGGAGGTCAGGGCGCGGAGGGCGCGGCGTTGAGGTTGTAGGCGGTGGACGAGCCGGCGGCGTCGGCATCGGCGTTGGCGCGGCCGCGGAGCTGGCGGAGCACGCCGAAGAGGGATTCGTCGAACTTCACGCGGAAGGCGACGTAGGCGCCCTGTTCCCAGTGGTCGCCGGCGGAGAATCGGCGGTCGTGGAAGCCCTCGAAGTTCCAGCCCAGGGCGATGATGAAATCCTTGCGGATGATGCAGCCGGCCTCGACGCCGTAGCCAAGGGTGTGGACCTCGGTCTCGTATTGGCTGAGCAGGCGGGCGCCGACCGCGCCGTAGAAGCGCTTGGTGAAATCGTGGCGCAGGCGCAGGGCCTTGACGTCGGTCCAGACGGTGTCGTCGAGGAAGTCGCCCCAGGCGGCCTTGACCGCGTATTTGCCCTCGATGATCCAGTCCGGCGCGGTCTGGTAGGTGAACTCGTGGGAGGACAAGACGTCCTGGATGCGGGCGAGGTTGGCGGAGGCGGTGCGCTCGTAGTTGAATTCCAAGGACGAGATGACGTTGAGCCGGTCCTCGAACAGCGGGCGGTAGGCCCAGCCGAAGAGCACGCGGGCGATCCACTCGTCGTATTGGTCGGGGGAGGTGACCTCGGCGAAGGAGAGGCGGTTGCGGGCGAAGGCGGTGTGGTCGTCGAGGACCTTCACGGTGCCGCCGAGTTCGTTGAAGTGTTCGCGGCGATCGGGCTGCCATTTGTATTCGTGGCGGCCGACGAGGGTGTGATCGGCATCGGACGGGGTGTATTCAAAGCCGCTGGCGAGGGACCAGAACTCGCGGCCGATCGGGGCGCGGCCGGTCTCGTGCACGGTGTTGTTGGCCTCGGCGGTGAGGTCCACGCGCAGATCGGGGCGGAGGGGATACTTGAAGGCGACGCCGGAGTTGGCGCGGCCGGCCTGGCCGGACTGGCCGGCGTCGAGCTCGTATTTGTTGAAGACGGAGACGTAGTCGTTGACCGTGACCTCGGTGCCGAGGAGCAGGTTGTCGGCCATGCCCTCGCCGGTGACGTAGCGGCGCTCGACGCCAAACAGCAGGCGGGTGTTTTCAAACACCTGGTAACCGACGGTGACAGCGCCGCGGGTGGGCTGCTCGGTGTCGCGGTCGCCGAAGGCGTGCTGGTATTCGCCCTCGATGTCGATGCGGCTGTTGAAGGCGTAGCCGGCCTGGAGGCGGAGGAGAGGACTCTCGCGCTCGGCGGCGCCGAGCGAGGAGGAGGCGTCCTCCTCCTGGGTGACGTAGCCGCCGCCGGCGCCGAGTTTGTAGTTGTCGCCTTCATACACCATGTCGGCGACGCCGACGCGCAGGGTGCGGCCGCCGACGACGTCGATCTGGTCGTAGGCCTCGAGCTCGCCGGAGACGCGCGGGGTGAAGTAGTGCACGGCCTCGGCGCCGGTGAGGCGGCGGCCGACAGGGGAGCCGCGCAGGCCGGGGTTGTCAAAGGTGTCGTCGAGGTCGGAGTGGTAGACGCGGTAGGAGGTCTTTTCCTCCTCGCGCTTGAGCTCGACCAGGTGGCCGCGGCCGAAGCCCTCGTCGAGGGTGTTGGTCTCGGCGTATTCGCCGCGGAGGGCGGTTTTTTCGTCGAGCTTCACGGTGGCGTCCACGCCCTCGACCTTGTCGGAGAAGAAGCCGTTCTCCTCCTCGAGGTAGGTGGCGCCGACGGTGACGCGACGGTCGGGATCGTGCAGAGCGGGGCGGCCGCCGAAGGTGTATTGTTTGTCGCCGGTGCGGCCGTCTTTCTCGTAGTTCACGACGATGACCTGCGGGTTGAAATCCTCGTCGCGCGAGGTGATGGGGCGCTTGAAGAGGATGCGGCCGAAACTGTAGTCGAAGCTGTAATCGCGACCGCGGGAGAGCTGCTCGCGGCGGAGCACCTCGGAGGGCCGGGCCCGGTCGCGAACCTCGAGCCAGATCTCGTCGGAGCCCGGGATGACGTCACGGTCGCGGAGCTGGTAGTAACTCACGCCGCCGGCGGGGATCTCCTCGCGCACGCGGGCTTGCTCGGTGTGGGAGGCGAAGCCCTTGAAGTCGATCCAGTCGGTCTTGATGTCGGCCTTGGCGCCGGTGAGGCGGCGGGAGTGGGCGGCGAGCTCGGTCTCCTGCATCTCGGTGTCGATGTCGCCGAACATGAGGTAGGACTGCTCCTTTTCGAGGCGGGCGTAGAGCTTGGCGCGGGAGGCGGCCTCGGGGAAAATCTTGGAGGTGTCGCCGTAAACGGGATAGTAGTCGTCCTCCTGAAACTGGCGGAAAATCGGGTAGTCGTCGTAGGCGCGTTCGGAGTCGTAGCTGAAGGTGAGGAGGGTATCGGCGACGAAGCGGCCCTGACCAAAGACGCGCAGGCCGGACTCGATGGTTTCGCGGGTTTCTTCGCGCAGGGCGCGGGTGCGGGAGGCGGCCTCGCGGCTCTCGGTGAGCGATGCGGTGGCGTCGGCCGAGCCGACGAGGATCCAGTCGCGCAGGGCGGGGCGGAGCACGAGGTCGGCGCGGTGGCGGAGGCGGCCGGCGATGACGGTGACGATGCGCGTCTCGGCTTGGTTGGCGGCGCTGAGGCGGAGCAGGGCGCGGCCCTCGCGGATCTGCACCTGGTGGCCGGGCTCCATGGGGCGGAAGTCGGGGGAGAGGATCTGGCCGCCGGATATCTCCACCGTGATGACGGTGGATTCACCGGTGGCCAGGCCGTTGCGGTCGCGCAGGGACACGCCCACCACGGGCTCGGTGCGGCCGTCGGCGACGAGCTGGTCGTCGGCGACCTCGAGCTCGATTTTCTCCGGATCGGCGGCGCGGAAGACGGTGAGTTCCACGACACCGGTCTCCTGGGCGGAGGGGCCCTTGGTCTCGAAGCGCAGTTTGTTGGGGCCGGGCTCGATGGGCACGCTGACGTATTCGTAGAAGGAGCGGCGGGCCTTCACGTGGATGCTCTTTTCGCCGATCTGTTCCTTCGAGACCGGCTGGTCGTTGACGTAGAGTTCGAAGGCGGAGGCGAGGTGGGCGCTGACGCGCACGGAAATCTTGTCGCGGGAAATGAACGCCGTGCCTTCGGCGGGTTCGTGGACGACGGGGCCCTGAAGCGCGGCGAGCTCGGCGGCGGGCTCGGGCGTGCCGACGGCGTGGATGGCGGTCTCGACGGCGGCGGAGGCGCGGGCGGCCTCATCGTCGTCGGGGATGGCGGCCCCGCCCACGCTGATGCGCAGCTCGCCGTCGCCGGCGGGGGCGACGCGCACGTAGTCGGCGGGGTAGCCGGAGGTGCGTTTGCGCAGCCGGATATCCAGCCGGGTGTAGCCCGCGTCGTGGTCGGTGTGGATGCGGTAGCGGTCCACGTTGAGCTCATCGACCGGCTGGTTGGTTTTGCGCCCGGTCTTGATCATGCCCGGGAAAAAGACGGACACGGTGCCGGTGTTGAGGTCGATGCGGTGGGTGGGGCGGGCTTCGCCGTTCCAGCGCGCGACCACGTGGGTGACGCCGTTTTCGGAGAGGAAGGACGGCTCGAGCAAAACGGCGTCGGTGGGCGGGGTTTTTTCGATGCGCACGATCTGGTCGGCGGGCGGGAGCACGGCGAAGTTGGCGCGGTGGAGGACGCCGAAGCGCAGGTCGAGGAAGCGGGAGGAGGGGTTGAGGGCGTTTTGGGAATCGAGCACGACGGGCGTGTGGCCCGGTGGCAGGGTGCTCTCGTCGAGGCGGAAGGCGCGCACGCCCGGCGTGACGCCCTCGATGTGGTAGAGGCCGTCGCGGTCGGTGAGCACGGTGACGCCGTCGTCGAGCACGAGGCGCACGCCGGCGAGGCCGCGCTCGCCGGGGGTGAAGGCGCCGTCGGCGTTTTCGTCCACAAAGACGCGGCCAAGGATCACGCTGCGGTTGGCGAAAGGGCCGCCCTCGAGGCTGACCACGGCGACGTCGCTCGCCACCCCGACGCCGCCGCCCGGGAAGGTGCCGGTGGCGGTGGCGACGTTGCGACCGTCGCCCTCGAGCGCGTCCACCGACGCGACGGTGACGTAGGTGACGACGCGGGATTCGCCCAGGCCCAGATCGCCAAGCGGCCAGGTGAGGCTGGTGCCGGATGCATCGATCACGGGCTCGCGCGGCGCGCCCTCGAGGCGGGCGGAGCCCGGCAGGTAACGGAAGCCGCGAGGCAGATCGTCGACCAGCGACACGCCGGAGATGAGCGGCACGGGGCCGGCGTTGGTGACGGTGACGGTGTAGAGAACGGGGTCGCCGATGGAGGCGTTCTCGCGGTTGACCTCCTTTTCCACCGTGAGAACGGCGGGGGCGTTGACCACGGTGGAGACGAGATTGGAGACGCGGACGGCGGTGGACTGATCGGACTGGATGGTGAACTCGTTCGGTATCTCGGTGCCGCCGGGGGTGCCCTGCGCGACATCTGCGGTGAAGCGCAACTCGCCCACGAAATTTGGCGGCACTACGGGGATGTTCCACACGATGCGATTGGCGGCGGCATCGTAGGCGGCGGTGACGCCGGTGAGGGTGAGGGAGCCATCGAGGCTGGTGATGGAGCCGGTGGTGATGTCGCGGGCGTTGACCAGGCGATCGCTGAGGTTGTCGATGATGACGACGTTGGTGACGGAGGAGGAGCCGCCATGGCCGAAGCGGTTGGTGTAGGTGATGGCGGTGCCGGGCAGGATGACGGCCGGCGCGTCGAAGGTTTTTCCGAAGGTGCGCCAAAACTCCTGGACCAAGATGACGCGCGGGATGCGGTTGATGGTGAGGTTGGCCCGCGTGGGCGCGGCGGCGGACGCGGCGCGGATGAGGACCTGCCAGGCGGCGGGCTGGGCGGGAGGCGGCACGTAACCGGGCGGGATGAGCACGCGCACGACGACATCGGCGCGGCCGCCCGGGGGGAGCGCGCCGACGTCGGGCACGCCATCGCCGTTGGTGTCGAGCAGGGTGCGGCTGGCGTCCGCGCTGAGCACCTGGACGATCCAGCCGGCGGGCAGGTTGGTTTGCTGGCGGGCGGAGACGCGGGCCGCGCGGACGGAGCGCGCGCCGGGGGCGGGCGCGGCGGTGAACTGGGAGTCGTCGGCGACGACGTCGATGTTGATGACGTCGGACACGGCGGAGGCGTTCTCGATGGTGTTGCGGAAGAAGACGAAATTGCCGACCACCTGGTAAGGGCCGACGGCGTCGAAATTGACACCTCCGTCGAGGGTCGAGTCGTCGTTGGTGCTGGTCTCGCCGACGCGGCGCGGATCGGCCTCGGGACCGATGAAGACGCCTTCGAACGCGGGGAGGACCTCGACGAAAATCTCGTTGGTGGAGGCGTCGGTGAGCAGACGCTCGTCGGCGGCGCGGTAGCGCAAGTCGGCGCGGTTGCCGATGCGGCCGGGCGCGTGGTCGGGGGCGACGCGAATCTGGAAACGGGCGCGGGCGGACTGGCCGGCGGAGAAGGGGCCGGGGAAAAGCACGCCGACATGGGTGACGGAGGCGGCGGGCGGTTCGCCGCCGAGTGCGGAGAAGGAGCGCCAGGTGAGGCCGTCGTCGATGGAGTGATGCCGCGGCGCGGCGCGCCGTCCACCACCGACAGGTCACCGAGGGCGGGCGAGCCGGAGACGTGCAGCACGTCGAGGGTGTAGGTGACGACGCCGCCAACGAGCACGGAGGGGCGGTCGGAGGACTTGCGCAGGCGCAGCACCGGATCCTCGGAGAGGGTGATGCGGGCGATGTTGCTCTCGTCGCTCGCGGTGGCGTCGGCGAGGGAGCGGCCCCGGAGATCAAAGAAGGCGCGCGCGCCGTTGGGTGTGTTGGCCGGGATGCGGATCTGGGCGATGAGATAGACCAGTCCGCCGGCGGGCACCCGGTCGACGCGATCGATGGACACGGAGGCCTCCTGCGGCGAGAGCACGCCGTCGCCATCGAGATCGATGAAGAGACGACGATCGAGGGGCTCGAAGGAGCTGGAATCGGGAAGAAAAACGAGGGACAGGCGGAAGCTGTCGGTGGTGTTGCCGGTGTTGAGCAACGTGTAGGGCAGGTAAACCGTCGCGCCGGGGCTGGCGGTGGCCAGGAGGCCGGGGGCGGGCACGGTGCCATCGGGTTTGATGACCAGGCCATGCACGGGCAGCACGGAGTTGGACACCAGGTTGGAGGTGACGGTGTGGGCGCGACCGAGCCACTCGAAGGTGGCGGTCGCCTGATTGAGGATCTCGGTGCCGGCCGGCGTGACCGCCCGGGCCGCAGGTGAAACACCCGAGGACAGGAGGCCAAAGATCGCCAGGCCGAGAATCGAGACGCGTCGAATCCAGGCGGAGACTGGAGGCAGTTTAAGCATGCGGGCCGAGGCCGTTCAGCGACAGCGCCAAAGGCGCCCGCGAGGATTGCTCACGGGCGCCAAAGCAGGGTCTGGCTGAGGGCGAGGCGCGTTTACTTGACGGTCACCTGGAAGGTGAAGCTGCCGGACTCACCGGGGAGCAGGCCGTTGAGCGGCACGCCGAGGGCGGCGGTGCGAACGAGCTTCACGCGCACGTTGGTGACGCTGGCGGCGGCGGGCTCGACCGCGACCCACGAGACACCGCTGTTGGTGCTGTATTCGAGGGTGGTGGTGACGCCGGCGGGCAGACCGGAGGCAGCGAGGGAGCCGGCGACGAACGTCGAGTTGGCGGGGATGGCGTCAAACACGACGACGTCGGTGATGCTGGCGCCGCCGAGGTTCTTGAAGACCGTGGTGTAGCCGATGGTGCCGCCGGGGAGGACGGCGCCGGTGGGCGAGTTGGTCTTCTGGAGGTCGAGGCTGCCGTCGATCACGGTGATGATGTCCACGGCGTCGTCGGTGGCCGCGCCGAGGGTGGCGCCGCCGGCGGTGCCGCTACCAGTGATGGTCAGGGGCACGGTGGCGCCGACCGAGGCGTTCGCGGGCACGAAGATGCGCACGTAGAACTCCTGGGACTGGTTCGGGGCGAGGCTGGGGGTCACGTAGGTGACGCCGTCGGTGCCGAGGATGGCGCCGGTGTCGCTGACGAACACCGCGGTGTAGCCGGTCGGGAAGAGGCCGGCGGGGAACGCGGTGCTGAGCTGGACGGTGCCGGTGGTGTTACCGGTGTTGACCACGACGTGCTTGAAGGTCACCGAGCCGCCGCGAACGACGGTGGCGGTGTTGTCGGGGATGACCGAGATCGACGGAGCGGCCACGACGCGGACCAGCAAACGCATGGTGTCGGTCTGAGCGGAGCGGTTGGTCGAGGTCGCGGTGACGTCCACGAAGTAGTCGCCGGCGGGGGTCTCGCTCGGCACGGTGACACGGGCGAGGAGGTTGAACAGGTTCGCGGTGCCGACAGCCAGGGGCGCGCCGGTGAGGGTGGCGACCGGGCTGAGGAAGCCGGTGTCCGAGATCGGATTCAGCTCGGAAGCGTCGAGCACACCGTCGCCGTTGAGGTCGCGGAAGAGCACGACGTCGAAGGTGGTGGCCACGGGACCGTTCTTGGTCACGGACAACTGATAGGTGTCCACGGCGGTGGTGGTCTCGTCCGCGGTGCGCGGGGCGTTCTGGAGCCGGTTACGCATGTTGGCCACCTGGATGGCGAAGGCGACGTTGGAGCCGGGCTGGACGGCGGTGCCGGTGGCATCGTCGTCGTCATCGGCGGAGGCATCGCCGGCGGTCTGGACGGAGTTGTCGCCGGAGACCTGGCCGCGGATGGCGATGTCGACGCCGGCGGGGCGAACCTCGGGGATGCGCAGGAGCGTGTCGTCGGTGGCGACGACGGTGGTGTTGGCGTCCCGTTTCACCGAGGTGGCGCGCACCGTGATGACGGATGCGGCGGGCACGGCCGGGCTGTTGTCGGGGATGACGACCTTGACCACGAGGTCAACGACCCCACCCGGGACGACCTCGCCCACGTCGGGGCGGCTGTCGCCGTTGGTATCGGCCAGAGGCGTGATGCCGTCAGCCTTGAACACGGTGGCGACCCAGCCGGAGGGAACGCCCGACACGATGCTGATGTTGAACACATCCGTGGCGCTGGAAGTGGCGACGGGGTTGGTCAACGTGAGCGGGAACGTGACGGTGGTGCCGGCGTTGCGATGCGCGTCGGCATCCGTCTCGGAACCGGCCGAGGTGGTGTCGGCGCTGGCGTTCAAGCCGAGGGCGTCCACGCCCGGGTGCTCGAGCGCGCCGCGGTTCGCGCCGTTGGTGATGGCCGAAAGGTTGGCCGTGGTGCCGTTCAGGAAGGTGTAGGGACTCAGCTCGACGTCCACCGTGGTGGTGCTGGCGTCGCCACCGATCTCGATGATGTGGATGTTGGACTCGAAGTCGCGGGTCACGCCGCCGGAGACGTATTGACCGGACACTTCGTTCTCGAGGGTCGTGGCCGTGATGCCTGCGCGGATGTCCACAGTGAAGGACATGCGGTAGCTCTGGCCGGGCGAGAGCACGGGATCGGAGGCGCCGTTGCCGGTGTTATCGACGGAGTCGGCGTCGGGGATGAAGAGCGCGATTTTGTATTTCCCGATGTCGCCGGCGCTGGTGGACGCGGCCTGGGTGGGCTTGGTCGCGGTCCAGAGGCTGTTGGCATCGTCCCAGAACAGCGGAATGGCGGTCGAGGGGCTGATCTGGCCGCCGGTGGTGTTGGGGTTGATGTTGGCGTAGTTCGCGCCGACATCGATCTTGGTGATGTCGAGTTCGTCCTCGATCAGGATACCCTCGACCACGTCTTCGGCGCCATCGCCGGACGTGTCCACGCCGGTGGCGAAGATCACCGAGCTGACGGCGGCGCTGCCGGTGTTGGAGCCTTGGATGGTGTAGGTGACGTCCTGGCGGCCGGGGGCGACGGAGGTGACGTCAGCCGACTTGTAGGCGGTGACGACGCCGACGCCGGGGGCGAAGGTGGTGCGGTTCCAGTTGGAAGCGGCGTCCGAGGCCGAGCCGGTCACGCCGGTGACCTGGAAATCGGTCTCGATGCGCTGGGCGGCGGTGGCGGAGGAGGGAGTGTGAACCGCGACGACGAGAGGGATCTTCTGGCCGGGGTTGACGATCGGGGTGGCGGCGGCGGAACCGGCGGTGCTGTTGTCCAAGAGGACGTCACCGGCGTCCACGAAGCCGTTGCCGTTGGCGTCGTAGTAAATCTCGATGCCGGCGGCCGAAGGCGCGATGACGGCACCACCGGCGGCGCGGGCGCGCACGTCGGCGTTGAAGCGATCCGGGGCGTTACCGGTGTTTTCGAGGATGTAGGAGTAGTAGGCGACATTGCCCGGCGCGGAAACTTGGGTAAGCGCGGGGGTGCCGTCGTAGGCAAAGAAGCCGGTGGCGCCGGTCGCGTTGGGCGTGACGACCACGCTGTAAAGCGGAGCGACGGTGTTGATGACCTCGTTGGAGGTCGCGATTTGGGGCGTGTTGGCGGCGTCCAAGTAGGTCGCCGTCGATTGGTTTCGGATCTCGGTTCCGGCGGGCGTAAAGGCCCACACGGAAGAAACCCCGGTCGCTAACAGCGCGCCGAGTGACAGTAGCCACTTGGCCCGCGTCGGGATGCGGTGATGGTTTTTCATGTTATAGGTGAACGAGCCTCTGCCCCGAACAGTTAAGTAACGTTAGACCCTGATTCGTAGGCATTGACGAGCCCCAGCATCTCGCCCCGGCAAAAGTCCTATCAAATTTTTTACACCGAGCATTCAGCCTATTTTAGGGTATTATTTACCTATTAATAATGATGGCATAAGTATGAACACACCTATTACCGGGTTGCGGATCGCATCGCACGTCCATCAATTTTTTGTCAAAACTCGCGATGTTTTACGCTTTCGCCGACCCCAGCAAACCCACCGCCTCCACCACGGCCCTTGCCGGACTTTTTTCGCGGTTCGGATTAGGACGCACCGAGGCGATGATTTCCGAGGCGACGCACGCGCCACGCACCCCCTCACCAGAAACCTACCGGCGTGCCTGAGGTGAGTTTAAAACCTGATGATTAACCAGATGAGCGAGGGCTGATTTCAACATCAGGAAGTCCCCACAGACAGTCATGACGCCCATGAATCGCGAAAGAAACCCCGCTTTGACCGCCCTTGTCGTCGACGATGTGCTGCTGGATCGGGTGTTTGTCGCAGTGGCCTTGCGGCAACTGGGCTATCGCGTGGTTCAGGCTTTGGACGGGGAGGAGGCCTTGCGAAGGCTGGACCAAGAAACCGTTCACCTCGTGTGTGTGGATTGGAACCTGCCGGGCCTGAGTGGTGCCGAACTCGCCAAGACCATCCTTGGCAGACGCGAGGCTCCGCCGGTTATCGCGATCACCTCGGATGACAGCCCGGATACCCGCGCGACTTGCCTGCGCCTGGGGATTTCCGGCATACTACACAAAGGATTTACCAACATACAGTTGAAAGAAATCCTTTCCCGCGTGGTTTCGGCGCCCACGGGAGCAATCGGCCCCAATTTTCCGGAAATGGTTAGCGAGCAAAAGGCCACACGTCGTCTGTTGGTCGGGCGCAGTCAGGAGCAATTTGCCGCCGAGCGTGTGAAATTTGGCCAAGCCATGAGCGAGGGCCACAAAGAATCCGCCCTGAGGGCCTTGCATAATCTCGTATCGCTCTCGGGGATGGTGGGAGCGCTTTCCATCCACGAGGCGGCTCGCCACTTGGCCGAGCAACTGCGCCTCGGTCGCCCCATACGAGACGAGTTGGCCGCCCTCGACACCTGCCTCGGGGTATCGCGCACAACCTCGGCCAACCCCGGCAACACGACGTCCTGATCACTTGGTTTGTCCGTGCGCGAGAACGCGCTCCTCCCCTTGCCCCCTCGCTCTCCTATGTGTCCATGAAGCTCGTCATCATCGAAGACCAAACCTTGATCCGGGAGCTGCTGGTCATGACCTGCCGCCAGACCTACCCGGATGCCACTATCCATGCGGCGGATACGGTGGGCGAGGGACTAGCACTCTGTCGACTGCATCTCCCCGATTTGGTGCTCCTCGACGTCGTGCTGCCGGATGGCGATGGGCTCGAGCTGGCACCCGCCCTGCGCACGCTCTCGCCCGAGATAAAGCTACTGGCCCTATCTTCCCACACGGACGAATACACCCTGCATAGGGCGTTCGCGGCGGGTGTGAACGGATTTGTGGACAAAAACCTCCAAACCTTGGACCTGCTTCACGAGGCGATGCGCAACGTTCTCGCCGGAGAATTTTACGCCAGCGCCAGCGTCCACCAGGCGCGTGCTCGCATGCGAGCCGACGCAAAATCCTTCGACAAGATCCTATCCGAAAGGGAAATGGAACTACTTGGCCACCTCGGTTATGGTAAAACCAACGAAGAAATTGCCACCCAGTTGGGCCTGAGCCCCCGCACGGTGCGCAATCACCGGCACAACATCATGGCGAAACTCGACCTGAAATCGACCCCCCAACTCATCCGCTACGCGATCGAAAAGGGCTTCACCCGTCGGCAGTTGGCGTCCTGAGCGCGCAGGACGGACGATACGCGCACCCGGATTTTTCCTTTCCCTTGCGGGATGACTGCGGCACTCCCCTGCCCTTCGACTCCTCGTCCATGCTCACCACCTCCGAGATCGCCGCCGCCCTTCCCGCCCAGGCCCGCACGTCCATCGACGGCCTGCCTTTCCCCAAGATCGCCTCGGGCAAGGTCCGCGAAATCTTCGATCTCGGCGACGCCCTCCTGCTCGTCGCCACCGACCGCCTTTCCGCCTTCGACGTCATCCTGCCCGACGGCATCCCCGGCAAAGGCATCCTGCTCACCCAGATGAGCCACTGGTGGTTCGCCCGCACCGCCGGCCTGATCGAGAATCACCTCCTGCCCGATCAAGACGCCGAGTTCGCCCGCCGCGGCATCACCGACCGCGACCTGCAACTGCGCTCCATGATCGTGCGCAAATTAAAACCCCTCGCCATCGAGTGCGTGGTGCGCGGCTACCTCGTCGGCAGCGGCTGGTCCTCCTACCAAAAGACCGGCGTGGTCTGCGGCCACCGCCTGCCCGTCGGCCTGCGCCAAGCCGACCGCCTGCCCGCCCCGCTTTTCACCCCCACCACCAAGGCCCCCAAGGGCGAGCACGACGCCCCCATCGACGACGCCCAGGGCGCCGCCATCGTCGGCCCCGCCCTCTACGAGCCGGTCAAGGCCACCAGCCTCGCCCTGTATTCATTTGGCCACGACACCGCCGCCCGAGCCAGCATGATCCTCGCCGACACCAAGTTCGAGTTCGGCACCGATGCCTCGGGCAAACTCGTGCTCATCGACGAAGTGCTCACGCCCGATTCCTCCCGCTACTGGCCTGCCGCCGACTATCGTCCCGACTGCTCGCCTCCGAGCTACGACAAACAGTTCGTGCGCGATCACCTGCTCGCCTTGAAATGGAACCAGCAGCCACCCGCACCCGCGTTGCCTGCCGAAGTGATTTCACGCACCCGCGACAAATACCTTCAAGCCCTGCGCAACCTGCTCGGTTGATCACAGGCGGCACGCGATTGCGGCACTAGACACTCGCCGGGCCTCAGCCTCCAGGTGCGTGCCTGGTCGCGGTGTCGCCACCGCCGAAGGGGGCGCGGGTGCCGCCTCGTTTCGCGCGCACCAACTCGCGTCGCAACCAGTCCAACGCTCCGTTGACCGCCCGCTGCTTCACCGAGGAGCGCGGTCCCGATTGGCTCAAGCGCCGCGACCACACGCCCTCGGGCGTGTAGAGCGCCAGGAAAATGGTGCCCACCGGGTTCTCCTTCGTGCCGCCGCACGGCCCCGCGAAACCCGTCACCGCCAAACCGTAGTCGGCTCCGAGCCGCTCGGCCACGCCCGCCGCCATCGCGACCGCGTTCTCCGCCGACACCGCGCCGTGTTGCATAAGGATGTCCTCCGGCACGTCCAGCAGCTGCATCTTAGACTCGTTCGAGTAGCACACGCAGCCGCCCGCAAAAAACTTAGAGGCCCCCGCGATGTCCGTAAACGAGTTGGCCAGCAGCCCGCCCGTCGCCGTCTCCGCAACCGCCAGCGTGTGCTCGCCCGCGCGCAGCAGATCCGCGCACACCTTCGCCAGCGAGTCGTGCCCGAAACATAAGAAGTCGTCTCCGAGCGCCCCCGCGCACTTCTGCGCGAGCTCGTCCAGCGCGGCTTCGTCCAGCGCACCCGAGGGCGAACTCAAGCGCATGTCGACCTGCCCCTGATGCGCGCAAAACGCGATGCTCAACGCGTCCCCAAACGGCGCCAGCAGCGGCTGCAGGCGCATCTCCAGCGCGCTCTCGCCGATACCCGCCGTGCGCACCTGCACGTAGGCCTCCTTGGCCGCCACCAACCCGAGCGCCGCTAGCTTGGGCAACACCTGCTCGGTGAACATTGGGTGCAGCTCATTCGGCGGACCGGGCAACATCACCAACACCTTGCCATCCTGTTCCACCCAAAGCCCGGGCGCGGTGCCATTGGCGTTGGGCAACACCTCGCCGCGTGAGAAACGGTAGGCCTGCTTGAGGTTATTCTCCGTCATCTTGCGCCCCATGCGGGCGAAACGCGCCTCGATCGCCTCGCGTATCGACTCTTCAAATACAAGCTCCTGGCCCAGCACGCCGGCGATCACCTCGCGCGTGCGGTCGTCGCAGGTCGGCCCGAGCCCGCCGGTGGTAATGATGACGTCGCTCCGCGCCCAGCTTTCGCGAAACTGCGCGGCGATCGCGTCGGCCTCGTCGGTGATGGTGACGTTGCGCCCCAGGATCACCCCGCGTCGGCCCAGCGCCGCGCCGATGAAGGTCAGGTGGCTGTTCGCCGTCAGCCCTAGCAACAATTCGTCTCCAAGCGTGATGAGTTCATAACGCGCCGCGCGGGGCGGCGTGGGCGAGGAAAGACCGGAGGACGTGTCAGAACTGGAAACCATACGTTGCGAACCCTTCACCTTGGTGACTCTTTTCGAAAATGCCAGCGAGCGACCCAGTAAACCTGAAGGAGAAAGTCCGGCGCCTGCCCGACAAACCCGGCGTCTATCTCATGAAGGACCGCCTCGGCCGCATTCTCTACGTGGGCAAAGCCAAGGCCCTCAAGAAGCGCGTCTCCTCCTACTTCACCCCGTCGCGCGCCATGACGGTTCACCCGAAGATCCGCGCGCTCATCGGCCTCATCCACGACTTCGACACCATCGAGGTGAAGTCCGAACCCGAGGCCCTCCTGCTCGAGGGCAAACTCATCAAGCAGTGGAAGCCCCGCTACAACACCGACTTCATCGACGACAAACGCTTCCTGCTCGTGCGCGTGGACCTCGCCGAGGCCCTCCCGCGCTTCCGCCTCACCCGCCTGCGCAAGGAAGACCGCGCCCGCTACTTCGGCCCCTTCGCCCATTCCGGCCTCCTGCGCAAAACCCTCGCCCAGATGCGCCGCCAGTTCGGCATCCTCCTCGGCGACGCCACCCCGCAGCTCCTGCCCGACGGACGCTGGCAACTCTACGACGACGTGCGCCAAGAGATCTACGCGCTCGAAAACATCGTCACGCCCGAGACCTACCGCGCCCGCGTGGACGACGCCTGCGCCTTCCTCGAGGGCAAATCCCGCGAATGGCTCGAAACCCTGCGCGAAGAGATGGCCGCCGCCGCCGAGAAACAAAACTTCGAACAAGCCGCCGAGCTGCGCGACATCGTCTTCGCCCTCGAAAAGACCCTGCAAAAAACCCGCAAGTTCGAGCGCGACCACCCCGTCATCACCGCCGACGAGGAGGCCTCCGCCGAACTCGGCCGCGCCCTCGGCCTCTCCCCCGCCCCGCGCACCCTGGAGTGTTTCGACATCTCCCACATCAGCGGCACTTACTGCGTCGCCTCCATGGTCCACTTCGCCGACGGCCGGCCCGACAAAAATCACTACCGCCGTTTCCAGATCAAGAGCTTCATCGGCAATGACGACTTCCGCGCCATGGAGGAAGTGGTAGGCCGTCGCTACCGCCGCCTCGCCGAAGAAGGTAAACCCTTCCCCGACCTCGTCGTCATCGACGGCGGCCGCGGCCAGATCGGCGCCGCGCTCAAGGCCTTCTACGCCCTCGACCTCACCCCGCCCGCCCTCATCGGCCTCGCGAAGAAACACGAGACCATCATCTTCCCCGACGAGCGCACGCCCCTGAATCTCCCGCTCAACTCCCCCGCGCTCCACCTCCTCCAGCGCCTGCGCGACGAGGCCCACCGCTTCGCCAACACCTACAACGCCGACCTCCGCTCGCAAAAAATCCGCGAGTCCGTGCTCGACGATTTTCCCGGCCTCGGCCCCGTGCGCCGCGCCGCCCTCATGGAGCGCTTCGGCGACATCGACCGTCTCCGCCGCGCCTCCGCCGCCGAGATCTCCGACGT
>JALOTV010000420.1 GCA_025457685.1 Opitutaceae bacterium | reverse complement strand
CGGCTGAGCCTGGCGATGATCGCGCACGACTACACGAACACCGACATCGCGCGGCGGAATCCGCTCTACAACGACCCGGTGGCCGATGCCAACCAGACGCAGCCCCAGCTGGTGAGCAGCGGCGAGGAGGAGTTTCGCGGGCTGGCTTTTCAGGCGGGGTGGAAACCCGACGACGTATGGACCTTCACCGGTCGCGTGGTGTGGCAGGACGCCATCACGGTGTCGTCGCCCGACCTGCCCGAGGAGGAGGGGCGGCCGCTGGCGGGCGTGCCCCGTTTCACCGCCACGCTGGGCGCGAGCCATCGGGTGGCGGCGGGCCGGTTGCGCGGGCTGAACCTTGGCGCGAGCCTGAACCACATCGGCGATACGGTGCAGACCTACGAGCGGTCCGACCGCGTGCAGGTGGAGTATCCCGCCTACCAAGTCGTCGGCTTGCGCGCCTCCTACACCTGGAAGTCGGGCGAGGTGACGCACACCGCCTCGCTCTCGGTGGCCAACGCACTGGACACCGATCTGCTGGCCAAGGTGGCGCGGGTGGGCGCGGAGCGCAGTCTGACAGCGAGCTGGCGGGTGGCCTGGTAGGCCGGGCCGGCACGCGTGGTCGCGACGCCGGTGGGTGCTTGTCGGACGCCGGCGAGTCGAAAAGCCGGCCCGCGCAATAATGGCGAGGCGCGGGCGGATGGGCTATGTTGCGCGGTTTATGTTTACTGCCACCGAACAACGCGCCGTCTTCGCCATTCTCCTCCACGCCGCCTTGGCGGACGGGGCCAAATCCGACGCGGAGCGCGCGGCGCTGAAGCGGATGACGGAAGGCTTTCCGGCCGAGTCGGTGAATCCGTGGACGATTTATCAGGACGTGTTGGCCGGCCGCTATCCGGTGGAGCGGGCGGCGGCGGAGCTGAGCGGGCGCGAGGCGCGTCTGCTTGCCTACGAGATGGCGGTGGGCGTGTGCGACACGGACGGGCCGCCGGTCGAGGCGGAGCGGGCATTTCTGGTTCGGCTGCGCGGACTGCTTGGCATGGAGACGCAGGCGGCCGCCGCCGGTGAGGCGGAACGCGCGGCGGAGGCGATGAGCGCGGCGGCCGTGCCTGCGGCGGCGAGCGCGGGGGCAGGCGTGGGTGCCGGTGCCGCTGCAGCAGCAGCGACGGCAGCAAACGCGGCCAGCGCGCCCCGGTTGGTGCCGGTGGACACGGCGGCGATCGACAAACGCGTCCTGAATCATGCGATTCTGGCGGGAGCGCTGGAGTTGTTGCCCCAGTCGCTGGCAACCATGGCCATCGTGCCCGTGCAGATGAAACTCGTCTACAGCGTGGGCAAGGCGCACGGCTACGAGCTGGATCGCGGGCACATTCGCGATTTCTTGGCGACGGCCGGGGCGGGGTTGGCGGCGCAGGCGGTGGAAGGCTATGCGCGCAAACTCATCGGCGGGCTGGTCGGCGGCGTGCTCGGGAAGGGCATGATCGGCGGCCTCGGCAGGGCGGCGGCCGGCACGGGGGCGGGCGCGGCGATCACCTTCGCGGCGACCTACGCGATCGGGCAACTGGCGGCGCGCTACGCATGGAGACGGCGGTGCTCAAGGACACCTATGCGAAGCTGCTCGCGGACGGCCGGCGACTCTTCGGACTCCATCAAGGCGACGTGGAGCGGCGGGCGGCCACGTTGACGCCGAGCGAGGTGATCAATCTCGTGCGGGAGCCCTGACGCCGCGCGGCAGCAGGCAGGTCCACCACACCCAGGCGATGAATAGCGCCTGGAAAGGCAGGCGCAGCCAGAGCAAGGTCTGCGAAGGGCCGAAGGCGGCGCCGGCCGCGGGATCGAGCGCGACGTGGAGGTTGGCGGGGAAGATGGCCACCAGCAGTGCGATGAGCCCCCAGGCGGCGGCGCGGCGGAAACGTGTAGTGAAAACGCCGATACCGCCGGCCAGCTCGGCGAGACCGGAGAGGTAGATCAACGGCCGGTGCGAGGCGGCGGGCAGCCAGTCCGGCATCATGGGATCGTAGAGGTGCGGCGCGACGAAGTGGGCGAGGCCGGCCACGATGAAAAACACGCCCAGCCCGCGGCGCAGGCGGGCGCGCAGGATCCGGCGGTGGTCGGCGGGGGCGGACATACGGCAGGCGGGCGCGAGGACCTTCGACCGCCTAGCGTTTATCCTGGGCGGCGCCGCCGCTCCACTTGAGCTTGGTGCGCACGATGGAGAAGTGGCTGTGGTCGCGGCGCTGGATGAGGCGCAGCCGGTGCGGGGAGAGCGAGATGGTGATGGGCGCGGCGGCGCGCGGTGCGGGCAGGGCTCGACCATCGGCCGCGACGATGAGGCCGGTGGCGTGGTCGGAGAGGTTTTGCACGCGGAGGCGCACGCCGGCGCGGAAGATGATGGAGCGGTTGCTCAGGGTGTGCGGGCAGATGGGCGTCATCGCGAGCACCTCGGCGGAGGGGTGGATGAGCGGGCCGCCGGCGGAGAGGTTGTAGGCGGTGGAGCCGGTGGGGGTGCTGAAGACGAGCCCGTCGCAGAGGTAGTCGGTGACGAGCTCGTCGTCGGCGAAGACCTCGAGGCGGACGAGGCGGGAGTTGGACGCGTCCTTGATGAGGATGTCGTTCAAG
>JALOTV010000178.1 GCA_025457685.1 Opitutaceae bacterium | reverse complement strand
ATGACGGTGTCGCGCGTGATGCGCGAAGATCCGGCGGTGGCGGAGGAGACGCGCCGGAAGGTTTTGGCGGCTGCGGCGGAGCTGGGCTACACGCCGAATCCCAAGCTGGCGCGTCTGATGTCGGAAATGGCCGCGTCGAGGCGGAGTGCCCACACGCTCGGGGAATTGGCCTACATCACGACCGAAGACACCGAGTCGGGCTGGCGCCAATATTATCATCAACTGGCCTGTTTTCAGGGCGCGGAAGCCGAGGCCAAGGCCTATGGCTACAACCTGCTTCCAGTGTGGGCCTTGAGCCGGAGATACAGCGGCAAGGGACGCTTATCGGAGTTCTTATGGTCGCGCGGTGTGGACGGTGTGATCGTGCCACCCTTGGGACGCGAATTTATCGGCAAGGTGCTGGATATCGATTGGGACCGTTTTTGCAGTGTGCAAATCGGCGCGACGCTGACCGAGCCGAAGCTCAACCTGGTGCGTCACAACCACTACGATGGCATGTTGCGCACGTTGAGGGAGATGGAGGCGTTGGGATACCGCCGCATCGGGCTCTGCTTCTCCAGTGAATCCGATCTGCGCTCGTATCACCGCTGGGCCTCGGCCTATTTGTATTGGCGCACGATTCGCGGTTTTACCGACCGGACTTTGCCCACGTTTCACTACACGGCGGGCAACATCGATCGTCGGGCGCTGAGAGATTGGATCCGCACCTATGGTATCACGGGGGTGATCGGCATGGGCACCGAGCCGTTGCAGACCTGCCAGGCAATGGGCATAAAGATACCCGAAGATCTTGGCTTTAGTGTGCTGGATCATCCCGGAGATGGGAACGCGGTGGCGGGCATAGATCAGGTGGCGCACTACATCGGCACGCTTGCGGTGGACATCCTGGTCATGGCCGTGCGCAAGGGCGCCAAGGGCGTGCCGCAGCATCCGGTGCAATCCATCATCGAGGGCAGGTGGTTACCTGGCGACACGTTACGCCGTCTGACGGAGGAAGGGCGGCCGGAGGCCTCCGCCGAATTCAAAACCGCCGAGGCGAGTTTCTAGGCTCCCCCTGCCTGCGGTCGTGCGCATTTGCGATGCGTAACAAATAATGATGCGAATTGCTGCTGCCGTATCGTGGATTCTTCCGTGTAAACATCGTCTGATCCTGTCGCCCTTCGCTTCTCCCTCGTTCGCCTTTCGGTTTATGGATAATACAACCGCGCAGATGCCCGGGAAAAGGACCTTGGTTTCACCGGTGAGCGAGGAGCCGATCAAGTAGGTAAACTTTTATCATGATCCTCCCCAAAGCCTCTCGTCTCACCTCGGAACAAATCGCCGAAGTCACCGCCATCGTGGCGGACTTCGGGTGCAAGATTCAGCCCATTGTCGGCGCGGTGCGTTCGATCTATGCGATCGTCGGCGATGAGCGTGATGAATTGATGATCAACCGCCTGGAGGGACTGAACTATGTCGAGCGGATCGATCGCATACAATCGCCGTTCAAGCTGATGGATAAACGCTCCGATCTGGCGTCGCATCGCATCAAAATCGGCGGGGTGACCTTGGGCGAGAAACTCTTCGTGATCGCCGGAGCCTGCACCATCGACCCGAAAAATCCGTCGCTCTTCTATGAAACCGCCGCCGCCGTGAAGGAGGCCGGGGCGAATGCCTTGCGTGGCGGGGTGTGGAAGCCGCGCACCAATCCATATAGTTTTCAGGGGGATGTGAAATCCCTTGATATTCTGATGGAGGCCTCGCGGCGGACAGGTCTGCCCGTGGATACCGAAGTCATGGAGGAGGCGCATATCGCGCTCGCGCTGGAGGCCGGGGTGACGACGCTGCAGGTCGGCGCACGCAACGCGCTGAATTATTCGCTGCTTCGCGCGATCGGAAAGGCCATCGCCGAGCGTGAGTCGGCGGCCGTGCTGCTGAAGCGCAGCATTCACATGGGGCCGTTGAACGAGTTTATCTCGGCGGCCGAATACATCGCGGCTTTTGGCAATCCGAACGTCATCCTTTGTCCGCGCGGCACCACCCCGACGCTGGATGGCTACCGCAATCATCCCGACGAAAGCATCACGCCCCTGTTGAAGGAAAAAACCTGGGCGCCCGTGGTGGTCGATCCCTCGCATTCGGTGGGCAAGGCCTGCTATGTGCCGGCGGCGGCCTTGGCGGCCATCGCCTACGGCGCGGATGGACTTTGCATAGAGGCCCATGTCGAGCCGGCCAAAGGCATAGGCGATGACCCCAAGCAGGCGCTTACGCCGGAGATATTGCGCAACACGATTGTGCAGGCCCGCCAGCTATGGGCGCTGCGAAGAGGTCTGGGTGATCAATAAACCCGAAAACCGCGACTGATCGCCCCGCTCCCGCTCCGTTGGGGCGGCTCGGCTTTAGGGGTTTGACTGGCAGCAGTTTGCGTTGCCGGGACGCAACTGCCGTTTTGTTACGTCACAAAAACTGGCGGCCTTTGCCTTTTCCAAGCCCTCGCGGTCCGGTTTTTGTATCCATACATAATTTCGCATATGACGCTCGTAACACATACCACGTCGCAAACTTCAGAGCGGCGCAGGGTTGGCCCCGATTATCTCAACGGCTCGGCAGCGATCGGTTCGCGGGACGATTTGTTGGCGGATGCCGGGGCGGGGACCGCGCGCGTGATCGACGTCGCGGAGCATGGTGTGCTGCCCGACGGTCAGGACTGCACGCGCGCCCTGAAAATCGCCCTCGCGGAGTGTCGCGGGTCGGGTGCGAAACGGTTGGTTTTTCCGAAAGGGCGTTACGTTTTTCGGCCGGAGTTCGCCGATGAGCTGTATCTGTTCACCAGCAACAACGACGAGGGGTTGAAGCGCGTGGCGTTCATGCTGAACGGACTCGAGGACCTCGTGATCGACGGGCAGGGATCGGAGTTCATTTTCCACGGCTTCATCAGTCCGTTTGTGGTGCAGAACTGCGCCAACATCGTGTTTGAAAACTTCTCCGTCGATTTCGAGCGCACCTTTCACAGCGAGGGCATCATCGTCGCGGCGCATGAGGAGGGGCTCGATGTGCGCATCCCGGAGGCCTTCCCCTACAAGGTTCACAACGGTCTGCTCCTTTTCATGATGAGCGAGGACACGGGCGGTCCGCTGACCTCGGTGAGCAAGGGCGAGGTTTGCGGAAGCGGCCATTTGCTGGAGTTCGACACGGCGAAGCGCGAGACCGCCTTCATGGCGCGGGATTACTTTTTCAACGGCACTTCCTGCTACGCGGCCAAGGATCTCGGCGGACGCGTCGTGCGTCTCTCGGTGCCGGGGCTCGTCGGCAAGCTCGGCAACACGCTCGTCTTTGGCCCCGATCACCGCAAACACCCCGGTTTCGTGGTCACGCACAGCCGCGAGGTGAGTTTTGAGCGCATCACCCTGCACCACGCGGGCGGCATGGGCATCCTCGGGCAGCTCAGCCACAACCTGCGAGTCCACCGCTGCCGCGTGACGCCCTCGCATGGTCGCATGCTCAGCACCACGGCCGACGCCACCCACTTCGTGAACTGCACCGGCTTCATCGAGCTGACCGAAAATCTCTTCGAGAACCAGAAAGACGACGCGACCAACATCCACGGCACCTACGTGCAGGTGACCGAGATCCTCGATGCGAACGAGATCATGGTGCGTTTGATGCACCGCCAGCAGCACGGCTTTGATTTCCTGCACGCCGGGGTCGAGGTCGAGTTCGTGCACGGCAAGAGCATGATCACGCTGGGCGCGTCGGCGGTGAAGAAGGCCGTGCGCATCAACAAGGAGTTTACTCGCGTGGTGTTTGACCGCGCCCTGCCCAAGGAGCTCGTGGTGGGCGATGCGCTCGCGTCGATCCACGACTACGCGCGCGTGACGATCTCCGGCAACATCGTGCGCAACAACCGCGCCCGCGGCATGCTGCTCAATTGCCGAGGGAAAACCGTAGTGGAAAACAACTACTTCCACACCCCCGGCGCGGCCATTCTCTTCGAGGGAGATTCGTTCTTCTGGTTCGAGCAGGGCGGCGTGCGCGACTGCGTGATCCGAAAAAACGTCTTCGAGAACTGCCTCTTCGGCGTCTGGGGCAAGGCCGTGATCGACGTGAAAGCCGGCATCCTCGAGCGCAAGGAAAGCAGCCGCTACAACCGGAACATTCTGATCGAGAACAACACCTTCCGCGTGTTCGGCGAGCAGTCGCTGCTCCATGCTTACTGCATGGACGGCCTCACGTGGCGGGACAACCGCGTCGAGTTGACCACCGCTTATCCCGCACCGACCAAGGCTTCACCACGGTTCGACATCAGTCACTGCGACAACGTGGTGATCGACGGTGAGCCTCGGGTTTAGTCGCGTCAGTCCCGAGGCGCGCAAACTGGTGACAACCCGCGCGGCGGTGGACAGCCGGGGCCACATGATCTAAGGGCATTTTCATGACCACCCCCGCGCGTCCTTGGATGCCGACTTCCTGGCCGGTGCTCCGTCGCTACGACGGAGCCCATCTCGCCCGCATAGCGCTGCCGCTTGGAGGCATCGGCACCGGCACGGTGTCGCTTGGCGGACGCGGCGAGTTGCGCGACTGGCAAATCATGAACCGCCCCGCACGCGGTTTCAGCACGGTGCTCAAGGGTAACGACGCGCCGTTTTTCGCGGTGTGCGTGCGCCGGCCTGACGGCACGACGGCCACCAAGGCGCTCGTCGGTCCGCTCGAGGCGTCCGAATACGAACACTACGAAGGCCGCCCGGTGGATCACCACGGCCTGCCGCGTTTTCGCGAGGCTCGCTTCGAGGCCGCCTATCCCTTCGGCCAGGTGCATCTCACCGATTCGGGACTCCCGGTGGACGTGACGTTGCGCGGATTTAATCCGCTCATCCCTTGCGACAGCGACAACAGCAGCCTGCCCGTGGCGGTGTTGAGCTATGAAGTCGCGAATCGCTCCGCCGCCGCGCTCACCGTCTCGGTCTGCGGCGCACTGCGGAACTTTATTGGCCGCGACGGCAGCAAGATCGTCCGCGACTGGAAGGGCGATTACATCCCGGTCGGCGCGAAAAAGAATCGCAACGCGTTCCGGGTCGGCGCGGGCGATGAGTTGCGTGGCCTTTTCTTCGACTCCGCCGGAGTGGATCCGAAAGACCCCGCGTGGGGCACGCTGGCGCTCGTCACCGAAGAGGCTGAGGACGTCACGCATCGCACCGCGTTTGCGCGCAATGAGTGGGCGAATGCGCTCCTTGATTTCTGGGATGATTTCAGCGGCGACGGACGGCTGACCGAAGCGTCGCGGGCGTCCGATGCGATCGAGGACGATCCGATGGCGGCGCTCTGCGTGCAAAAGGAGATTCCCGCCGGCGAGTCGCGCACCTTCACATTTTTCCTGACCTGGCATTTTCCCAACCGGCCGGCGTGGGCCAGTTTTAAAATGCCGACCGGCGACGAGCCTGTAGTGGGGAATTACTACACGACGCGCTTCGCGGATGCGTGGGCCGCCGCGGAAGCCATCGTGCCGCGCATGACCGCGCTCGAGGCGGGCACGCGCCGCTTTGTCGAAGCGGTGGTGGATTGTGACGCCCCCGAGGTCATCCGCGAGGCGGCCTTGTTCAACCTGCCGACTCTGCGCTCGCAGACGGTGTTTCGCCTGCCCACCGGCGAGTTGATGGCGTGGGAGGGCATCATGGCGGAGGCCGGCTCGTGCTTCGGTTCCTGCACCCACGTGTGGAACTACGAGACGGCGACTGCGCTGCTCTTCGGCGATCTCGCCCGCACCATGCGCGAAGTGGAGTTTGCGCGTGCCATGGATGCCGACGGACGCATGGCGTTTCGCGTCATGCTGCCCCTCGAGCGCGGCACGGAGTGGAAGGGCAAGGCGGCCGACGGGCAGATGGGCTGCATCGTGAAATTTTATCGCGAGTGGCAGCTGTGCGGCGACCGCGCTTTCCTGGAGCGCCACTGGCCCAAGGTGCGCTCCGCTCTCGCCTATGCATGGACGCCCGGCGGCTGGGATGCTGACCAGGACGGGGTGATGGAGGGCTGCCAGCACAACACGATGGACGTCGATTACCACGGCCCCAATCCGCAGATGGGTTTCTGGTATCTCGCCGCGTTACGCGCAGCCGCGCGGATGGCGCGCGAGATGGGCGAGCCGGACTTTGCCGCGAAGTGCGAGACGCTGCTCGCCAAAGGCAGCGCGTTCATGGACGAGCGCCTGTTTAACGGCGACTACTTCGAGCACATCATCACCGATCCGGTGACGCATGAGTTTGTGGATTGGAGCGGCGAACGGGCAGACAAGATGCCCCGCTTTCAGCTAGGGCCCGGCTGCCTCATCGATCAGCTCGTCGGCCAGAGCATCGCGCATCTCGCCGGACTGGGTGGGTTGTCCGCTCCGGCAAACCAGCGTCGTGCCCTCGAGAGCGTGATGCGCTTCAACTTCCTGCCGGATTTTTCCGATCATTTCACAAACATGCGCTCCTACGCCATGGGCGACGAGGCGGGTTTGCTGATGGCGAGTTGGCCGCGCGGCCGCCTCAAGGTGCCGTTCCCGTATTTCGCCGAGGTGATGACGGGCTTTGAATACACCGCCGCCGTGAGCATGATCCAGGTGGGCATGGAGGAGGCGGCCTTGCGTGTCATCCGCGCCGTGCGCGATCGGTGCGAAGGTCGGAAACGCAATCCCTTCGACGAACCCGAATGTGGCCACCACTACGGCCGCGCGATGGCGGCTTGGAACACCCTCGTG
>JALOTV010000177.1 GCA_025457685.1 Opitutaceae bacterium | reverse complement strand
ACCGGTCTCGCGCAGCGTCCGCCCCAGCTCCAGCAAGGCCAGGGGCAGTCCGCGCCACTCCCCGTGATTTTGCACCAGGCGCTCGTAGGTCGCGATCGCCTTGACCGCGTCGCCCTGCAGGCGCAGCGCGCGCGCCAGCCCCTGCAAGGCCTGCGCCGCCGCGTCGCCCGAGCCCAGCCTCGCCGCCTGCCGGAAGGCGACGATCGCCGCCTCCGTGTCGCGCGCCGCCAGCTTGGTCTCGCCGATGCGCACCAGGCTGTCCACGACGGCGGCCGGCTCCTGCTCCGCCTCCGCCGCCTCGGGCCCGGGCGCATGCGCGTGAGCCGGAGCCGAAGTCGGAGCCGGCTCCGCCGCAGGAGTCGCAGGAGTCGCGGCGGGCGCCGGAGCGGCGGCGGCATGTTCTTGCGACGCGCCTACGCGCAAGGCCGCCGCCAATCCGCCGGCCCCTGGGGCAAAAAGTAGGGCAGGAGATCCTCCACCCGCACCGGCGGCGCGAGCGGGGCGTAGGTGTCGGGCACCAACCGGGTGCCGCCCGGCGTGGATGCGCCCGGCCTGGCGGGATTGCCCCCCGGCGTGGTCGCGTCGGTCGCGAGGGGATCGGTCGTGCCCGGCGGACTGCCCGGCAAGGCGTTGGCCCCGGCTTCGGCCGCTTGGGCGGCGGCGGCGCTGGCCGCCTCCGCGCGCGCGGCGAGTTCGGCGGCCTCCGCTTCCGCCTTGGCCTTCGCCGCCGCCTCCGCGCGCGCCAGCAGCACCGCCTCGAGCGCGGGCGGTGGCGGCGTGCGGGCGCGCACCGCCGCCAGACGCAACGCCATCGGCTCGCCCTGTTTCAGGTAGGGCAAGGAGGGCGACTCGCGCGCGGCGGCCTGGTTGGCGGCAAGAAGCGTGAAGAAGAGACAGGAGACGGATGAGCCGAGACGTAGAGGGTGGTGTCGCCCGGCTCGCGCCGGCCGCACAGGGAGGGAGGAGGACATGGGAGAGGGAGTCGTTGAACAGGTTCACGAGATCCATCCCGACGAAGGTTCACCCCCTATATCGGCCGCGCGCGTCCGGGCTTTAGACCTCGTCTTCAAAAAAGAAGACCGCGCCTAAAGTCGGGGAGGCGATGCGCCGTAAACACTTATCCCGGCTCCACGCATCGGTCGCTTGCCCGCCCGTGCGGCGCGGCCAACCTTTTTCTTATGTCCGACCTACTGGTCCGTCACCACGTGCAATTATCCGGGAGCGGGGCGGAGCTCCTGCTCTTCGCGCACGGCTTTGGCTGCGATCAGCGCCTGTGGCGTCACCTGGCGGCGGCACTGGCGCCGAGTTATCGCATCGCGCTCTTCGATTACGCGGGCTCCGGGCGCAGCGATCAGGCGGCCTACGATGAGAAGCGCCATGCCAGCCTCGAAGGGTATGCGGAGGATTTGATCGAGATCGCGGCCTTCCTCGGTGCGCCCCGCGTCACGGTGATCGCGCATTCGGTGAGCGCCAACATCGCGATCCTGGCGGCGCGGCGACGGCCGGAGCTTTTTGACCGGCTGGTGTTGGTCTGCCCCTCGCCCTGTTACCTCAACCACCCGCCCGCGTATCATGGCGGCTTCGAGCCGGCGGATATCGCGGGCCTGCTCTCGTTGATGGAGAAGAATCCGCTGGGCTGGGCGGGCTTTCTGGCGCCCCTGGTGTCGCCGCAGCCGGAGTCGGGGGCGGAAGTGCACGCCTCCTTTTGCGCGCTGGAGCCCCGGGTGGCGCGCCAGTTTGCCGCCGCGACCTTCCAGACCGACAACCGCGCCGACCTTCCCCATGTGCGCCAGCCCTGTCTGATCATCCAGTGCACGGATGACGTGATCGCGCCGCTCGCGGTCGGGCGGTATATGGAAGCGAGATTGCCCAACGCACGTCTGCATCTTTTGGAAGCGCGCGGGCATTGTCCCCACCTCACCCACCCCCGCGAGACGGCGGCGGCGATCCTGGAGTATCTGGCCGCCACGCCCCTATGAGCGAGCAAGCGATAGACTGGCGGGAGGCGCCCTGCGGTTTGCTGCGGGTGGCGGATGACGGGCAATTGCTGGCCATGAACGCCCATGTGGAGCGGCTGCTCAAGCTGGAGGCGGAGCGCCCACTCCGGCTGGACGACGTGTTGGCGCCGGCGTCGAGGCTTTATCATGAACTGAGCGTCCAGCCCGCGCTGAGGTTATCCGGCCATGTGGACGAAGTTTTCATGGAGTTTCGGGATCGGGAAGGCGGCACGGTGCCCCTGTTCGCGAACATCCGTCGGGACGGGGCGGCGGGCCATGCGGACTGGGCGGTGATGAAAGTGGAGCAGCGCGGCCGGTGGGAAGCGGCGGTGGTGGAGGCGCGGCAGCGGGCGGAGCGGGAGGGGGAGAAGCTGGCGGCGGCGAATGCTGAGCTGGAGCGGGTGTTGGCACAGTTGAAGGAGAGCAACTGGTTGTTGGAGAAGGTGGCGGAAGTGTTGCCCACCTGCATGTATTGCGGCCGGGTGAAGACGAACGGGCGGGATTGGGAGAGCGCGATCGATTTTCTGAAACGCCATTCGCGATTCCTTAGTCATGGCTGCTGCCCGACCTGCGTGAGCGTGCTCCGCGCCCAGCTCAACCTGCCGCCAGAATGATTTTTTCCCAATAAATAAGGGACAGGTTATTATTTTGGCGACAAAGCCCATTTCCCGATCCACTTTTCGCCACGTGCGTCAGCCAAGGATCAAAGCCCCCACCGCCACCGGCGATTCCATCTACCACTGCGTATCGCGCACCGTGAACGGCGCCTTCCTATTCGACGACCTCGCCAAGGAGACGCTGCGCAAGCACCTCCGCCAGGTCGCCGACTTCTGCGGCGTCCAGATCCTCACCTACGCCATCCTCTCCAACCACTTCCACGTTCTCGTCCGCATCCCGCGCTCCACCCCGATCTCCGACGACGAGCTCCTCCGCCGCTACAAAGTCCTCCACCCCTCCCCCACGCGCCACCAGCAAGCCACTCTCGCCACCGCCGAGGCCTGGTTGCGCTCCGGCGCTCCGGAAGGCGCGGCCTGGCGCCAACGCCAGCTGGCCCTCATGGGCGATGTTTCGGCCTTCATGAAGCTGCTCAAGCAGCGCTTCTCCATCTGGTTCAACCACGCCCACGGCCGCTACGGCACGCTCTGGTCCGAACGCTTCAAATCCGTGCTCATCGAGTCGCGAGACCGGGTCGTCGAGATCGTCGCCGCCTACATCGATCTCAACGCGGTTCGCGCCGGTCTCGTCTCCGATCCCAAGGACTACCGATTTTGCGGCTACGGCGAGGCTGTCGCCGGTGGAAAACTCGCCCAGGCCGGCCTGCGTCACGCGCTAGGCTCGCTCTCTTGGCAAACCGCCCAGGCCGACTACCGGCAAACCCTCTACGGCGTGGGCTCGGCGCCACGCGACGGGGCCGCCTCGCTCTCCCTTGCCGATCTGGAAAAAGTCGTGCGCGCACGCGGGCGACTCGCGCCTTCCGCCGTATTGCGTTGCCGGATACGCCACTTCTCGGACGGTGCCGTGCTTGGCGCGCGCGCCTTTGTGGCCCGGCACCTGCGCGGCTTGGGCGGCCGACGCGCGGACAAGCCGCCCCGCGACCTGCCCGACCTCGTGGACTGGGGCACGGAACTCGCCACCCTGCACGGCCTGCGCCGGCGGGGGACGACGTGATCCGGAGCCTTACTCGCCCGCCGCGACCGGCGTGGCCAGCGCGCCCGCCTTCTGGAGAAGGCTCTGCCGCGCCGCTTCGATATTGTCGTGAAACTGCCAGCCGCGCGTGTCCTCGTAGCCGCGACACTCCGCGACGATGGGGCCCGCGCCGACCAGCGTATATTGCAGGGCGACCTCGCGGCAGGTCTGCATCGCGGTGAGCAGCACCTTGATCAGCGGCATGTCCAGCCGCTTGACGTCGTGCAGATCAAAGACCGCCTTGCCGATGCCACTGTCCACCGCATCCGAGACCTTGGTCTTCAGATAGGTGCCCACCTCGTTCAACACCGAGGGCGTGCAGGCCTCCGGCAGGCGCATGACAAACAAATCCCCTTCGATGCGGAAATACCGCTCCGAGGTGTCCAGGTTCATCGCGCGAGCGATCTTGGCCTCCAGTTCGGGCAGATCGAGCGGCTTGGTCGCGATGCCAGTGAAGCCGACCTGCTGCGCCTGCTGCTGCGCGGTGGCGTCCGTCTTCACCACGAGGCCGAAGATGGGCGTATATTTCGTCTTCAGGTTGGTGCGCAGCACCCGGAAAAGCGTGAAGGCCGCGTCGTCGGGCAACGACAGCGAGATGAGGATCAGGTCCACCGCGTTGCGTCCGCAGTGGTCGATCGCCTCGCCCGTGGTCGCGACGCCCTGCACCTGCCAGGGCGTGTGCTTCAACCCGTCCTGGATCTGCGCGAGGATGGCCGGCTTATCCTCGACCACGAGGATGTTGGCCGGATCAAAAATCGACTTACCTTTCGCGGGCGCGTCGGTGATCGGCTTGAGGTCGATGATGCGGCCGACTTTCTGCACCAGCAGATCTTCCTTAAACGGCTTCACGATGTAGTCTCGCACGCCGATCTTGGCGATCTTGAGCACGTTGTCCTTGCCGCCTTCCGCCGTGAGCATGACCACCGGGATGGTCTTCAGCGCGGGATCGGACTTCAGCTTGGTCAACATCTCCACGCCATCCATCACAGGCATGGTGACGTCGAGCAGGATCACATCCGGCGGCTCCTTCGCGGCGAGGGCGAGGCCCTCCACTCCGTTGCCCGCTTCAAGGATGTCGCAATCGTAGTTCTTGAAGGCCTTTTTGATGATGATGCGGACGGTCTTCGAGTCGTCCACAGAGAGGATTTTGTAGCGCATGGCGGACGAGGGGTAAAATTATTCGCCGGGCTGCATCAGCAGGTCGGCGGTGAGATTGTGCCCGCCGATGTCGAAACGATAGATTCGTCGCGTGGCGGAACTGATGGGTTCGATCCGGAAACGGCTGCCGCGCAGGATCGAGGGAATGGTCAGGCGACAGGGGAAGCCCTTGTCGGAAAGCTGGTTCTTGAACGTGCCCACCGTCATGTTGGTGAGCTCGCCGATCGCGTCGTTCACCGCCTCGTCTCCCAGCTCCTCGAGCTCGGCGGGCGACATGCCGAGCAGGTTGCCCGCGCAGGTCTGGGCGAAGCCCACGTCGAGATACAGATAGATCAGGCCGTTTATCGCGCCGATGAACCCCACCGTGCCCACCACATGGGGATGCTCAAGATTGAGGGCGTTCTCCTCGTGCGTGCCTTTGAGTGGAACATAACGCGCGGGCTGGCTCAGCATGGTGCTGAAAACCTCCTGCACGGCGCGGGTGATCGTGTCTTCAAACACGGTATCGGGGATGTCTTGGATCGCGGGCATGGGATAGGGGGGCTGACGGTTCGGGAGTTCAGGCCTGCGCCACGGAGGCGAGCGGCTCGTAGGAAGATTCGGACGGCGCGCCGGCCATCGCGGGCAATGCGCCCTCGGGCATCGTCTCGGCCACCGCCTCGGCCGCTGTTTGCCAGTCGAAGGGCGACGGCCCGCAGAAAAAAGTCTTCTCCTGCAACACCGCGCCGGTGGGACCCACCCAGCGCGCCAAGAGCCCGTAGCGCTCCTCCGCCACCTCGCTCACGCGCAGTCGCAGGGTCAGCCCCAGGCCGTCGTTCCAGCTCAGGGCCTCGCCCGTCTGATAGTTCACCCGGCGCCTCCAACCCGCCGAATCTTCCGGTCGCAACATGGCCAGGGTGGTCTCGACGTGATTGAAAAAGGAGAGCAGTCGCATGGGGTCGAAGTGGTTTGCCGTCTCCTTCATCGGCGCGCCCGCGCACGAGTTTAGCCCGAAGTCATAAAAAATCCGCTTAACCCAACCCCACCTGGCCCTCCACCCTATCCCGGCCGCTTGAATATTTTTTCACCAACGCCGCCTTGGCGTTGTAAGTGGCGCGCCGGTGATTTTTCCTGTCACCCATGGCATTGGACAAAATACTTGTGGTCGACGACGAGCCACTCGTGCGGCGCTCCCTCGAGGACATCCTCAAGGCGCGCAAACTCCAGGTCGTCACCGCCGCCAGCCTCGCCTCCGCCGAAGCCCACCTCGGTAAGGATACCTTCGACCTCATCATGCTCGACGTGCGCCTGCCCGACGGCGACGGCCAGCGCTTCCTCGAACAGGTCATGGCCCTGCCCACCCATCCGCCCGTCGTCATGATGACCGGCCACGGCTCCATCGGCAGCGCGGTCGATTGCATGCGCGCCGGCGCCTTCGACTACATGACCAAACCCTTCGACCGCGCGCAGATCGACCTGCTCCTGCGCAAAGCCGAAAACTACGCCCAACTCATCAAGGTAAACCGCTACTTCAACGAGCGCGGCGGCGGCGACGGCGAACCCATGCTCGGCCGCAGCCCGGCCACCCTGCGCGTGCGCCAGCTCATCGAGCGCGTCGCCCCCACCGACGCCACCGTGCTCATCATCGGCGAACACGGCTCGGGCAAGGAGATGGTCGCCCGCGAGATCCACCGCAACTCCCCCCGCCGCAACGAACCCTACATCAAGGTCAACTGCGCCGCCCTCTCCGAACAACTCATCGAGAGCGAACTCTTCGGCCACGAGAAAGGCGCCTTCACCGGCGCGGTCGAGCGGCGCGAGGGCCGCTTCGAACTCGCCAACCGCGGCACCCTCCTCCTCGACGAGATCAGCGAGTTGCCCCTCAACCTCCAGGCCAAGCTCCTCCGCGTCCTCCAGGAGCGCGAATTCGAGCGCGTCGGCGGCACCAAGACCATCAAGGTCAACGTCCGCATCCTCGCCACCTCCAACCGCGACCTCCAGCAGTTCATGGAGCGCGGCCTCTTCCGCTCCGATCTCTACTACCGGCTCAACGTCTTCCCCCTCTCCGTCCCGCCCCTCCGCGAACGCCACGACGACATCGAGCTCTTCGCCGAGGATTTCCTCCGCCGCTTCGCCCGCAAATACGGACTCCGCCTCCCCGGCTTCAGCGAGCACGCCCGCGAGGCCCTTCGCGCCTACCCTGCGCCGTCATCCTCTCCGAGGACCACCGGCCCGTCACCACCGCCGCGCTCAACCTCCCCGCCCTCGCCCCCGTGGTCCCCGGCCGCGCCGTCGCCCACGCCGGCCTCGTCGAGGACGCCTCCCGCGCCCCCTTCGCCTTCGCCGCTCCCGCCCAGCCCGCACCCGAACCGGCCGCGCCCGCGCCCACCACCGCGTTCGCCCAGGAAGAACCGACCCCGGCCGCCGTCGTCGCCACTCCTGCGCCCACGCCGGAGCCCGCCGCGCCCGACGAGGCTCCCGCCCCGCCCGCCGTGATCGCATCCGCCGATTCACCGGCCGTGCTCCCGCTCAGCGAGTTGGAAAAAAAGGCCATCCTCGACGCCCTCGTCACCACCAAGGGCAACCGCACCCGGGCC
>JALOTV010000009.1 GCA_025457685.1 Opitutaceae bacterium | reverse complement strand
GCTGCGTGAAAAACAGCGGCTCGTGCACAGCATCGACGCCCACCACTGGACGCCGGGCGAGGCGGGGCTTTTCGCGATCTTTTTCACCGCCGATCCCGACAAACGCGACGCGGCGGAGCGTGCCATCCGTCGGGAGCTAGACCGTCTGGCTTCGCGCAACTTCTCACCGGCGGTGCTAAAACGCGCCGTGCGTCAGCTCGTGGTGGGCGAGATAGGCGGGCGCAAAACCACCTCGCGGCGCGCCGCGCGACTCGGCTCGGCCGAAGTCGTGGCGGGCGATCTGAATTTCAGCCGGACCTGGTTCGCGCGGGTGTCCGCCGCCACTCCCGCCGATTTGCGCCGGGTGTTGCGCGAGTGGCTCACCGCGGAGCGGGAAAACACCGTGTCGCTCGATCCGGCCTCACCGGCGACCACGGCCGCGCCTGCTCGGTCAAACGCGGGTAAGGGGCAACGCGACTGGACCCTGCGCACCCTGCCCAATGGGGCGCGCCTGTTGCTGCGTCCGGATGACCGCCAGCCCAACCTGCACATCCAGTTGATCTGCGAAGGCGGCCCGCTGTTCGAGGACGCCGGCAAGCGCGGCGCATCCGCGCTGCTGGCGACGTTGCTGACCAAGGACACGGCCGCGCGCGACGCGGCCGAAGTGGCCGCCGCGATCGAGGCGGTGGGCGGCAGCCTCAGCCCGATGTCGGGCAACAACACCCTGGGCGTGGCGGTCGAGGTCTTGCCCGGCGACGCCGCGCTGGCCTGCGAACTTTTGCGCGACGCCGTGCTCACGCCCGCCTTTGCGGCCCGCACCTTCGAGGTGGAGCGCGCGGCCGAGTTGGCGCAGCTTCAGCAGGACGAGGACGACGTGGTGAGTGCCGGCCACCGGCTGGCGCGGAAGAAGTTTTTCGGCGACCATGCCTTCGCGCTCGATGCCCACGGCGAGGCCGAGGGCCTGCGCACGCTCAAGCCGGCGGATCTCCGCGCGCTTTGGAAACGCCTCGCGGTGGGTGGCAACGTGGTCGTGGCGGTGGCGGGCGATTTTGAGGAAAAAACGCTCGTGCCCGAGCTCACCCGCTGGCTTTCCCGCCTGCCCCGCGGGAGCGCCCCGGCCAAACCCGCCCCGCACAAGCCGCTGCGCGCAGCCATGCATCGCACGACGCGCGAGTGCCAGCAAGCGCTGGTGTTTGACGCGTTTCCGGGTCCGGGCGCGCTCGGCGCGGACGACACCGCCGCCACGGTGTTGCACGAGATTCTCAGCGGCATGTCGGCGCGCCTCTTTGAGCGGGTGCGCGAGGAGAAGGGCCTGGCCTACTTCGTCGGCGCCAGTCGCGTGATGGGGGTGGAGCAGGGCATGTTTTACCTCTACGCGGGCACCCAGCCCGGCAAGGAAGACGACGTGTTTGGCGAATTTGACGCCGAGTTTGCGCGCATCGCGGCCGGCGAGATCGAGCCGTCGGAACTCGCCCGCGCCATCACGCGCCTGCAGGCCTCGCGCCGCATGCGCTTGCAGACCAATGCCGCCCGCGCCGGTGAAGCCGCGGTGCGCACGCTGCTCGGGCTGCCGCTGGAGTCCTTGGAGGCCTGGGATGCCCGGCTGGCCTCCGTGACCGCCCCGATGCTGACCCGCTTCGCCAAAACTTGGCTCCAAGCCGGCAAACGCCAGCGGTTGCTGGTGCGTCCCGAATGAAACCTCGCCTCGCGCGCTTCGTCCCCAAACCCATGAAATCCCTACATCTCTGCCTCGCCACCCTCGCGCTCGTTTCCACCGCTTCGCTCCGCGCGGAAACGGAGCAAAAAGCCAAACCCGATGTGCCGCCCAGCGTGCTGCGCACCTACGACAAAAACAAGGACGGCGCCTTGGACGAAAAAGAGCGCGCCAAGTGGCAGGCTGATCTGGCCAAGCGTCGTGACAAATACCAGCAGGAGCGCGCCGCCATGCTGGAGCGCTACGATGCGAACAAAGACGGCAAATTGAGCGCCGACGAGGCCGCCGCCGCGAAGATCGAAATGAACATCGCCCGCACCGAGCAGGACATGGTGAAGGGCAAGGAAAAGGCCCAGGAGCGCATGGCCCGCGAAGCCGCCGACAAGGAGCTGCAGGAGCGCCTCGCCGCCGCGAAGGCCGCCGAAGAAAAGGCCGCGAGCGAAAAAGAGGCCGGGAAAAAACCGGCCGAGGGCGGCTCGATGATGATGATGGAGTAGGGGGTGTCGAAACGCGGAAACGGGGACACCCGGACACGCGGAAAATGGGCACGTGGTGAAGAGCCGAATGGCCTCGGAAGCACGCGCGGCGATTGACCCACGCGGCCGCTTCGCCTGCGCTCACGACCTATGCCCGGCGAATCTGATCTCTTTGGCGACTTCGGCGATTCCCCGTCCCCTGCGTCCGGTTCGTCATCCGCCTCCGCACCGAGTGCGCCCCGCGCCCACCAGCCCCTTGCCGCGCGTATGCGGCCGCGCGCACTGGACGAGATCGCCGGCCAGGAACACCTCACCAAGCCGGATGGCTTGCTCGCCCGGCTGATCGCGGCCAACCGCTTCGGCAGCCTCGTGTTTTACGGGCCGCCCGGCTGCGGTAAGACGAGTTTCGCGGAGGTGATCGCGCGCGTAACCGGCAGCCGCTTCGTGCGGGTGAACGCGGTGATGAGCAACGTCGGCGAACTGCGCGAGATCCTCGCCACTGCGCGCCGGCGTCCGAGCGAGCCCACTCTGCTGTTCATCGACGAGCTGCACCGCTTCAACAAATCCCAGCAGGATCTGCTGCTCCCCGATGTGGAGGAGGGGCACATTCGGTTGATCGGGGCGACCACCCACAACCCCGGGTTTTATGTGAACCCGCCGCTGCTCTCGCGTAGCCACCTTTTCCGGCTGGAGCCGCTTGCGCCGGTGGCCGTCGCCTCGGTGCTGCGCCGTGCGCTGGCGGATGTGGAGCGCGGGCTGGGCGCGACGGGGTGCACGGCGGATGACGCAGTGCTGCTCGACCTCGCGAACCTTTGCGAAGGCGACCTGCGCCGCGCCCTGAACGCGCTCGAGGTGGTCGTGGCTGGATTGCCCGCCGGCGCGGCGGTGACGGCGCGTGAACTGGAGGTGTTTGCCCGTGAGCGTCGGATCCGCTACGACGCGGACGAGGACGAGCACTACGACACGATCTCGGCGTTTATCAAAAGCTGCCGAGGGTCGGATCCCGACGCGGCGCTCTACTGGCTGGCCAAGATGCTGGCGGGAGGCGAGGACGCCCGTTTCATCGCCCGGCGGCTCGTCATCCTCGCCAGCGAGGACGTGGGGCTGGCCGACGCGCTGGCGCTTCCGCTCGCGGTGGCGGCGCATCAGGCCTGCGAGTTCGTCGGCTTGCCCGAGGCGGAGTATGCGCTCGCCCACGCCACCCTGCACATCGCCTGCGCGCCTAAGAGCAACTCGGTGACCCTCGCGCTAGGGGCGGCGAAGCAGGCCTTGCAGTCGCAGCCGGTGCAAAGCGTGCCGACCGCGCTGCGCGACAAAGGTGGCAAAGCGAACAAGCTGCTCGGGCACGGCAAAGGCTATCTCTATGCGCACGATTTTCCGGAGAACATCGCGCCACAGGCGTATCTGGAAAAGCCCCTCACGCTGTTTACACCCAAGACCGCCGGCATCGAGGCGAAGCTCGCCGAGCGGCTGGCGCGGTGGCGAGCGATGCGGGCGGATGCGCTGCGCTCGCCGACGCGGGGTCAGTAGCCTCTCTGGCGCAGCGCGGCGTCCAGTTCTTGCATGAAGGCCTGGCCGTCCTCTGGAGTCGGGCGGTAGCCGGGCTGGCTGATTTCGGTGAAGCCCGGACGGCCCTGTTGATCGACGATCCACTTGCCGGTCACGCCGTCGCTGAAGCGCACGGAGCCGCTGGCGATGGCGCGAGGATCGAGCGTCATGTTGTCCACCTCGACGACGACATTGCCCGGGACGGGCGGCAGGGAGTCGTCTTCCAGCGCCTCGGCGTCCGCGCTGTCGTCAGCACCGGCGGCACCGGCCTGGGGAGCAGGCGCGGGCTTGGCGGAGGCGGCGGGTTTGGCGGGGGCCTTGGCTTTGGTGACGTCGGACGTGTCGGTCTTGGGCGCGGGGTCCTTGAGGGTGAGGTTGAGATCGTCCACCAGGAACCGGACGTCCATGTAGGTCATCGAGATCTGGAATGCATCACGGAGCTTTTTCTGCACGGTGGAGAGGTTGTCACCGGCGGCGATCCAGGTGGAGACGGTGGCTTTTTGCTCGGGTGTGAGGGACATAGAAGGTCGATTTATGCGTTGAGCGTGAGGATTGGCAAGGCGTCGGCAGCGCGCTGCGCGGACGGCATTTTGCGGGGCTGGTTATGCCTCCGGATCGCGGTGAATCAGCCAACCGAAAACCTCCGATGCGCGACCGGAGCCGCGTCGCGTGCGCAGGTAGCGCCCACTCAGCGGCTGAGCGCGCTGCGGAGGAACTCGATCTGGCCCTTCATGTGGGCGTCGTGGGCGAGCATGTTGTCCACCGCCTTGCAGGCGTGGATGACGGTGCCGTGGTCGCGACCGCCGAATGCATCGCCGATCTCCTGAAGGGAGTGCTTGGGGATGAGATTGCGCACGAGATACATCGCGATCTGGCGGGGGATGGCGATGTTGTTGGGCCGGCGCTTGCTCGTCATGTCGCTGTGGCGGATCTGGAAGTGGTCGGCGACCTTCTTCTGCACGCCCTCGATGGTGAGCTGGTTTTGCGCCTGCTCCATCAGCACGTCCTTGAGCAGGTTTTCGGCGGAGGCGAGGTCGATGGGTTTGCCGGTGAGCTGGCTGTAGGAGACGACCTTGATGAGCGCGCCCTCGAGGCGGCGGATGTTGCGGGAAATGTGCTGGGCGATGAAGGCCGAGACGGGTGCGGGGAGGTCGCACTTCATGGCCGCCGCCTTGGTGCGCAGAATGGCGAGGCGGGTCTCGAAGTCGGGCGGCTGGATGTCGGCGGGCAGACCCCACTCGAAGCGCGAGACGAGGCGGGCCTCGAGTTTCTCGATTTCGGAGGCGCGACGATCGCTGGAGAGGACGATCTGCTTACCGGCGCCGTGCAGGTCGTTGAAAGTGTGGAAAAACTCCTCCTGGGAGCGCTCCTTGCCGGCGAGGAACTGGATGTCGTCGATGAGGAGGACGTCCACGTGGCGGTAGCGCTGGCGGAACTTGGTCAGGGCGTTCTCCTGAATGGCCTGAATGAAGTCGTTGGTGAACTTTTCGGCCGAGAGGTAGGCAATGCGGGCGTCGGGGCGGCGCTGCAGGATGGCGTGCCCGATGGCGTGCATGAGGTGCGTCTTGCCGAGGCCGGTCTCGCCGTAGAGGAAGAGCGGATTGTAGGACTGGCCCGGGGCATCGGCCACGGCGCGGGCGGCGGCGGCGGCCATCTGGTTGTTATCGCCGACGACGTAGGTCTCGAAGGTGTTGCGAAGGTTGAGCGAGGTGTTGACCGGCACGCGCTCCTCGGTGACGCGGGCGACGCGCCGGGCGGGCGCGGGGCGCGGGCGGGCGGGCTCGGCGGCGGAGGCCTCGACGGACTGGGCGGCTTTGCGGAGCACGACCTTGATCTCGCGGCCGGCGGTAAGGCGCAGGCGCTGGAGGATCAGGTCCATGTAATTGTCGTTGATCCAGATCGCCGCAAAATCGTTGGGCACGCCGAGAGTGAGCTGATCGGCGGTGGCCTCCAAGCAAACCACCGGATCGAACCAAAGCTGAAACACATCTTCGGGGAAGAGCCCGCGGAGGTCTGACTTGGCGGATTCCCAGAGAGAGGTTTGAGCATTGGCGACGAGCATGGACACGGATTGGCGAAGGGCTGGGGTGAATTTTATTCACACCGGACGGGCGGGAGGCGCTTTCAGTCACGCACCGAGGCTTGCGAGTCGTTGTCCGCAGAAGAGAAAAGAGGGGATCGCGGGCCGGGCGCGAGGGGCGAACGGGCGGCGGGCATTGCAAGTTATTGACCTGCAAGTGCGTGGGGAGAGCTCTTCGAGCGGGAGAGACGACAAACAAGGGATCGGGGACGTGGGAAAGAACGACCGGCAAGGCCGGAGTGGCTAAGACGGGGGCGGAGTAACGGCGACGGCTGGCGGGCTTTCAAGGGCAAGTTTCCCACAAGTTATTCACCAAGGTTTGGCGCATAACTTTTGGCGTTTTTTCGTTGCCAAAGGGGCGACCAAAACCGCGTGCGGGTTTCTCCTCTGAAACATGCGTAACGGAATTGTCACTACGCCAGTCTGGCGAGCGGGTTTGCCGCCTGCGGCAGGGGGCGGAGCGCGTGATCGGCTGCACAACGCGTGTTCGGCGCGGTGGCGGCAAGACGGAGGGAAAACAAAAAGGCGCGAACCACCGGAGGTGGGTTCGCGCCAGGGCGGCCAAGGGTAAGGCAGGCGGGACGGGTTATTTTTTCTTGGCGTAAACGACGGCGGGGTCGAACAGGCGCTCGGCGGTGTAGGCCAGTTTGAAATCGGTGCCGTCGAGATCGACGAGCTGGCGGTAGAAGCAGCTCTTGTAGCCGTTGTGGCAGGAGGCGTTGGCGGCGCCGCTCTGCTCGACTTTGATCAGAAGCACGTCCTGGTCGCAATCAGTGTAGAGCTCTTTGACCCACTGGACGTTGCCCGACTCTTCGCCCTTGCACCAAAGCTTGTTGCGCGAGCGGCTCCAGTAGGTGGCTTTTTTGGTCCGTAGGGTGTGGGCGAGCGACTCGGCGTTCATGAAGGCAAACATCAGGATCTGCCCGGTGGCGAGGTCCTGAGTGATGCAGGGGATGAGGCCGTCGGGGCCGAATTTGGGCTGCAGCGTGGTGCCGAGTTCGATCTCCGGAAGCGTGGTGCGGGCGGGAAAGGTGGACATGGTGGGTGTATGTGACCGGTTGGCGCGGGGGTTGACCAAGGAAAAAAGCGCGCGTGGGTGGCGAACGGAGAGTTTTGGGCAACAAACGCACGGGGCGGCGACGATCCGTGGGTTGTAAATCGTGCCGCCCGGGCGGGTTTACCCGCGCAGCAGCGTGGTCAATGCGGGGTCGCGCATCACCCGAGGCGGCGCCAGGTCAACGACCAGGACTTTGGCCAGACCGGTCTCGTGGTTGCGCACGGTGCAGACCGAGCCGGCCGCGAGCAGCACGGTTTCCTCAGGTTGAAGGATGTAGTGGGTGCGGCCTGACTGGACGGTGACGGAGCCGGCCACCACGAAGACCAGACGTCCGCCGGGCGCGGGGCCTGGGCACAGCTGCTCGGCGCCGGGGGCGAGCAAATGAAGTGCGCCGCTCAGGCCATCTTGATCGAGGATGTGTTTGCTGAGGCTCCAAGGCGGACTCTCGGAGAGGGGGATGGTCGTGCTCATGAGTGGCCGGCGAGACGGAGGTTGGAAAGGATGGCGGATTGCGGTCCGGGCGACGGCGCGGCGGGAGGCACGACGGCGAGGATGCGCAAGCGGCGCCGACCGCCGGGCATTTCCCAAGTGAACTCATGTCCGGCGGGAAAACCCAGCAGCGCGGTGCCGAGCGGGGCGAAGACCGAGAGGCGGCCAGCCGCGATTTCGGCGTGTTCCGGGAAGCAGAGGACGTAGCGCGCGGTCTCGCCGTCGGTGAGGTCGAGCACGTCGATCTGCGAGCCTATGCGCACCACGTCGGCGGGAAATTCGGAGAGCGGCAGCACGGAGGCGCGCGCGAGCTCGGCGCGCAGTCCCTGGAGGGCGCGGCGCGAGTGGGGATCGGAGGCGAGGATGTCGACGCGGTGACGCAGCGAGGCGGCATCGGAATCGAGCAGATAAAGAGAAGAGGTCATGGGATGAATTGGGTGCGGACGAGTTGGGGAAATGTCTCCGCCGTGCCACGCACGGGACGGATGGAAACGGGCCTGCGAGCCGTCGGGTTGGCGAAACGGTGCAAGCTAAAGTCACGCGCCGTCTCGGCGCGCGGACGAAGGTCGACTGATCTAGCCCGGTGGGCGGGGCCTGTTCCCTATGCGGCCTAACGGCCGCGGGCCTGGCGCGCCGCACCGGGCGCTCCAGGGAAGACAGATAGCTCCACGCTCACGCAGATCCCGATGATGTGATGGATGGCGTAGGACATGGCTAAGTTCAGAAGAAAGGTCTTCCAGACTACGCGCGAGTCAAGCCGCGGGGCTTGTTGCCGGGGCGCTTGGTCACCTCCGCACGGACCGGGCTAAGCTCACGATTTGCGGGCGGCGAGCTCGCGCAGATAGGCGTAGCTGAAAAGGCCGGTGCGGTGGCGGTCGCTGAAATCAAAACGGAGCGCGTAATTCCCGACGCGTTCCCAGCCCAAAACCGTGACGCCGGGAAACTGACGCGGGCCGTCGCCGCCGTATTTGTTGCCCAGGATGTCGTGCTCGCCGATGTTTTCCGCGCTGGGCGAGGCGGCGCGGAGTTCCTCGCCGGTGAAGTAGGTCTCCGTGCCGTCATCCCAGGCGATCGCTACCTCGGGGCCGATGAGTTGGATGTTCACGGGAGTGTGCATGCCAAACACGTGGATGAGGGATGCGGCGGCGTGCAACACCTGGCTGCGCGGCGGTCGGCAAAAGCCCGTTTTTCCGCTCGCCCGCCTGCTTCGCGCGACCTGAACCTGCCCATCTGGCTCGCGCGTGCGCGCGACCGCTTTTCCACCACCATGCTTATCCACACCGTTGTTTTTTGGCTCCGCAAAGATCTCACGCCCGCCCAGGTGCAGGCGTTTCGCAACGAAGGTCTCGAGTCGCTGCGCCCCATCGCGAGCGTGAGCGAACTGCATATCGGCACGCCCGCCCCCATCCCGCCGCGCCCGGTGGTGGATGCGAGCTACTCGTTCGCCATCACGGCGGTTTTCAAGGACGTGGCCGCCCACGACGCCTACCAAGTCGATCCGGTGCACAAGGCGTTCGTCGAGCGCTTCAAGTCTAGCTGGGAACGCGTTCAGATCTACGACGCGATGTGAGTCGGGTGCGTCGCGCCCGCGCCCGGTGCGCGTGCCCTCTGGTTTAATACAAGCCCAACACTCGCCCGATCAGGGCGAGCAGCAGGCCCGCGCCGACCCACAGCCATAGCGGGTGCACGCCGTGTGGACCGTCGCCCCGACGCCGCTCGGCCGCCCGGCTTGAGCGGGTCGAGTCGTCATCGTCGAACGCAGACTCGGGCAGATCCACTCCGTCGTAACGGGTAGCGTCATCGTCCCAGCCGGTGCGTTCATCCGCACCGCATTCCGGACACGAGGCCGACCGTGGCGGCACATCCGCACCGCACACGGGACACTCGGCGGGTGATGAACGTCGGGCGGTAGGGCGGGGCATCGAGGCGCGAAAGGAACGCGAGGCGGGCCGGTTCAGGGCACCAGTGTGAGGTTGTAGCGCGCGGTGGCGTTGCCCTCGAGGCGGTCGAGGTTGGCCTGGGCGGTGCGAAGATTCACCTTCGCCTGCAGCTCGGCGAGCCGGGCGAGGTCGAGGTCATCCTGCGCCTCTTGCACACGGCGGAAGGTGGAGAGACCGCTGTCGTAGCGCGCCTTTTCGACCTCGAATTCGCGGGCGCTCAGCTCGGCGGTGAGCGAGGAGAGGCGAAGGTTTTCCACGCTGGTCTCCAGGGCGCGCACGGCGTTGCGGACCGAGACGAGGATATCCTGCTCGACCTCGGCGAGACGCAGCTCCTCGCGTTCGCGTCCGGCGCGGGCCTGGCGCAGACGCGCACGCTCCTCGCGGAAGCCCCAGGGGAAACTGAGCGAGGCGCCGACGCGCCAGTTGTAGCCATTGCCATCCCATAGGTTCGCGTTGCTGGCGCGCAGAGTGCCATCGCTGCTGGTGTAGCCGGCGGCGGCGCTGACATCGAGCTGGGGCAGGCGAGCGTTGCGGGCGGTGAGCACGTCGATCTCCTGCTGACGGATGGCCGCCAGCGCGGAGAAAAATTCGGGCGTCTGGGCACGCGCACGCTCGAGGCTAGCGGCGAGATCGACGGCCACGGGAGCGGTCGCGGGCAGCGAGACTGGCCCCACGGGATGTTCGAAGGTTTCGCGGCCGAGCAGGCGGAGCAACTCGTCCTCGCGATCGCGGGCGGATTGGCGGGCGAGCAACATATCGCGGGCGGCGGTGGCCACGCCCACCTCGGCCTGCAGCACCTCGAGATCGGTGGCGACGCCGGTGTCGCGGCGGGCGCGGTTTTCCTCAAGGAGTTTTTTGCGGACTTCGAGGGAGAACGCGCGGATGCCGAGCTGCTCGCGGGCGAGGGCGAGGTTGCTATAGGCCACCTCGACATCGCGCACGACGGTGAACACCGAGGCGGCGAAGTCGGCCTGGGCGCGTTCGGTGCCGAGGCGGGCGCGATCCAGGGCGGCATTGTTCACCGTGGTGCCCGCGCCGCGCAGCAAGGGCTGGCGTATCTCGATGCCGACGGACGAGTCGTAGCTGGGATCGACGGCCCCGGGCGGAGTGCGGTTGCGATCGTTGCGGAAGACGTCGGTGGAACCGGTGATCGTCGTGCCGAGAGGGATGCGCTGGCTGAGGCTCACTCCGGCGGTGTCATCGTCGTTGCGGACGCCGGGCTCGGTGATGACGCCGTTGGAATCCACCCGCGTGTTTTGGCGCTGGGACTGCCGTGTGGCGGCGTTAATGGAAATGGTGGGGTCGTAGTCGGCGCGCGCGATCTCCTCCGATTCCGAGGTGGATTTAGCGGTGAGGCGCTGGATCTGGATGGTAAAGTTGGCTGCGAGGGCCTGGGCGATGGCGTCCTCGATCGAAAGCGGATCTGCGTAGGCTGCGACGGGCGGCTTGGCGGCCATGATGTCCGCCACGGGCGAGGGTGGGGGCTCGGCGGCGGGCGGGGACACCGGCTCGGCGGCGGGTAAAAGAGTGAGTCCCGTATCCGCTGGAGCGGACTCGGCGGCGGGGGCCTCGGGTGGCGTATCTGCTCGCGAAGCGGACAGCGCAGCAAACGCGGCGAGCAATAGAAGAGCAGGGCGCGAGGGCCGCAGGGGATGGAAGGAAGGGATCATTGACGTTCGAATTCGCCGGAGGAGGTTTTCTTAAAAACAGAGAAACCAAGGCTCTTGGCGTCGGAGACGGAGAGCGGCTTGAGAAGTTTCGGCGTATTCACCGATTGGATGTTCGCACGGCTCACCGCCTGACCGCAAGTCGGGCACGCGTTGAGGACTGGCGCGTTCGCGGCTTGGTGATGGTCAAAGCCGTCTCCGCACAATTTGCACGGGGCGGTCTGGGGAACATAGCGGTGGATGGGCACGGCGTGCGAGGTGAACGAACGAACGGATGAATGTCCAATAACCAATCACTCGCGACTGGGGAAACGTCCGGCCGAGCCGTCTGAAAAGAGCCTGAGAAGAAGGGTTGACAGCGAGTCGGGCATGGATCGTTTTCTCGCTTCCCTCACGGCGGCCATAGCTCAGTTGGTTAGAGCACAAGATTGTGATTCTTGGGGTCGCGGGTTCGAATCCCGTTGGCCGCCCCATTTTTAGCTTCGCGACGCGAATCGCGCGACGAAGTTTTGTTACGGAGAGTTATCGAGCTTTGGGTTTTACCACGGTGACCGCGCGTGGAGTGGGCAGGGGCAACGAGGGATCGAGCGCGAAGCTCGGATGCGGCGGCTGGTTGTAGGCCACGTTTTGCCACGCGATCGCGCATCTGTATTGGGGATCTTGCATCAGCGTGACGAGGCGGTGCTCCGTCGGGTAGGTGCTCGTGTAGATGTGCAGCGCGGAGCCGTCGCGCGTGCGCCAGATCACCTCTTCGCGCCAGTCGCCCCAAAGATCGAGGCTGAGCACCGGCGTGGCTTTGGTGCCGTTGCTGGTCAGGCATTCGTGCGCGGTGAGCAGGCGGTCCACTCCGCCGGTTTCCCAATTCCACTTCGCGATGAAGGTTTGGTCCAGCAACTCGCGGAGAAGATCGCCGTCCCACCAGATGGCGAAATTGGCCGGCATGCCTTCGGGGCGTTGTCCGATGATCGCGCCCTCGGCGGAATAGATGTCGGTCAAGCCGGCGCCGATGGCCCACAGCTCCGCGCCGGGAAAACGCGGATCGATGTTGATGGCGACGCCGCGCCCGGGGCCTTCGCCCTTGTCGCCGCCGTCCTCGTTGGCCTTGCGTGAGGGCACGGTGAACAAGGGACGCCCGCTCGCGGCGTCGCGCAGCGAGAGACCCTCGGAGGAGAAACGTTCCTGGATGGCCACCACCTCGAGCCCGGGGTTTCCGTAGTGAAAATCCGATACGTGCAGGGCGTCGCCATGTCCCCAGCCAGTCGAGTAGAGTCCGGTGCCGTCGTCGTCGATGACTGCGGCGCCGTAGATGATCTCGTCGCGGCCGTCGCCATCCACGTCGGCGACGGAAAGCGAATGGTTGCCCTGGCCGGCGTAGGCGCGGTTGGACGCGGGGCCGGCGTGGGAATCGAAGAGCCAGCGTTTGACGAGCTTGCGGTCGATCAAGTCGTAGGCGGCCAGCGTGCTTCGGGTGTAGTAGCCGCGCGCCATGATCACGCTGGGGCGCGTGCCGTCGAGGTAGGCCACGCCCGCAAGGTAGCGATCGGAGCGGTTGCCGTTGCCGTCTCCCCAGACCGCCTTGAGTTCCTCGCCAGTGGGCGCGAGCGGATTTGTCGGGTGGCGCGCGGGCTCGTAGGGCACGGTGTCGATAGCCGCGCCGTTCCGTCCGTCGAACACGGTCAAAAACTCCGGACCGCGCAGCACATGGCCGGCGGCGTTGACGTGGTCGGCGGCGGGATCGCCGATGACCTTGCCGACTCCGTCCACCGTGCCGTCGGCGGTCTTGCAGACGAGCTCGGCGAGGCCGTCGCCATCGAGATCGAAGACCATGAACTGGGTGTAGTGTGCGCCGGCGCGGATATTGCGCCCGAGGTTGATTTGCCAGAGCAGAGTGCCGTCCAAGCGGTAGGCCTGCAGGATGGGCGGATCGGAGCGTCCGGAGCGGGAATTATCGAATGCACGGCCGGCCTGCATGAGCACGAGTTCGTAGTCGCCGTCGCCATCTAGGTCGCCCGCGGAGGCCTCGAGCGGTTGGTAGCCGGGAGGGTTTTGCAGGGGCACGCGGTGATAGGCGAGGGGAGGAGCGCCGGCCGCGATGGTTACGGGGCGGGATTCGGCCTGCTCGACGCCGTCCACCACGGCGCGGACGGTGTAGCGCGTGGCATGGTGGAGCGCGGGGGCCGCGTCGATGAACCAGGTGCCCTGCGTCAGGGGGGCGGCATTTAGCTTTACCGTGCCGGCTGGGACTTCGGGCGTGGACGCGTAGGTGCCGTAGTCGAAAGGCTCGACTCCTTCCGCGAGCGTGGTGGTGCGATAGACGTTGAAAGCCACGCCGGCGGGATCATCGGCCAGAAGCCTCCAGCTGAGAAAAACACGTCCGTCCGCCTGCTGCACCACGGCGAGTCCGCGTGACAGCGATTCTACCTGCGGGACGGCGTGCAGCAGTCCGGCGGGGCAGGCGAGCAAGAGCGGGGCGATCAGCGACAACACACGGCGGGCGGTAAACGGGAATGAACGCATAGGGTGGGGTGATACTAAGATGCTCCCTATCTCGCCGCCGCGCGAGGAGATCGGTGTCGGACTGTAAGACTACGGCGCGCCGTGGACGTCGTCGGCGCGCGACCGGACTGAAAGCTAGTCCCGAATCTCGGGCCAGCCGTCGACGGTCCACCCCAGCTGCCTCAGCGCGAGGTAGGGAGCGCCGTCGCGCGTGCCGTCGTAGAAGTGCATGCTGGCCCACTCCGTCTCGCCGTCTTTAAGCAAACCGATGTGCCCGGGGCCGATGAAATCCCCCTCGGTGGCGATTACCTCCCGACCTCCGGCTTCGAGAAGATCTCGACCTTGGTCATCCAGGTAAGGGCCGGTGATGGAGCGACTGCGGCCCACGCGAACCCGGTAGGTGCTGTCCTTGCCCCGGCAGCACAGGCCCTCGTTTACAAACAGATAGATGTATTCGCCACGTCGATACAGGGTTGGCGCCTCGATCTCGCGCGACCAGGCGACGCGGCGCGGCGGAGTCGCGGGATCGCGCAGCAGACCGGTGGCAGGATCGAGCTCCACGAGAAAAATTCCGCCCCAGAAGGAGCCGAACGCCATCCAGAGCCTGCCATCGTCGATCAGCAGGGCGGGGTCGATGGCGTTGAAATCTTTTCCCGGACCGGAGCGGATGACGATACCCCGGTCTGTCCAGCCGTAGTCTTTGGCGGACGGGTCGAGGGCGCGCGAAGTGGCCAGCGCGATCGCCGAGGTGTTTTTGCCAAATTCGGAGACCGAATAGTAGAGGTGATACAGATCGCCCACGCGAATCACGTCAGGCGCCCAGTAGTGGTGGTTTTTATTTCCCGGCGCCACCTCTCGCGCCCACGCGGGGGCGACCGGCAGCACGGGATCGTGGTAGGTCCAGGTGGAGAGGTCGGTCGAGCGTGCCGCCACCACCTTCACTCCGGTGGCAAACAGCCACCAAGTGCCGTCCGCGTCGCGGATAAACGTCGAGGGATCGTGGATACGAAGTTTTCGGCGGCCGACCGGGGCATCGGCGTGGAGTAGCGAAGACCAAACACCGAGGAAAGCGACGAGCGTGACGAAGTATCTCATGGGGATGAAAGCGGACGCAGCGTGGCGGTGTGCACAGGGATGAGGAGCGCGGACACCAGATTCGCGACAGGGTGAAGCGGGCGCGTGCCTTCCGGGAGATAGACACGCGCGTCAGATGCGAGGGGCAAAATCTCGATCTCCAAACGCGCGCCGGGGCGCAACCCGTGGCGGGCAAGGTCTAGATCGACCGCATCGCCGTTGAAGAAGTCGTCGAACAATAACGCGTCACCGTGTTTGATGCGCAGGACGTCACCGGAGTAGGCGATGCGGAGCAACGGTGTTTCCGCGGCGTCGAAGGTGGCTGGCAGGGTAATCGACCACACGGCCGCGGCGGCGAATTCCTGGTCCGTCGGGGCCAATGCCACGGCGGGAGTGGTCCAGCCGAAACGCGGAATGCGCAGAGGCCCCGGCGGGCGTTTGAAATCGTGAGACAGGGCCACGCAGGCACGTGGACTGGGCAGACTTAGCGGCAGCGGGGAGAAAAGCGCCGATGCCGCGTCCGGAGCGGGAAACACGGCGAGGTTGAGCTGCGAGACATCCTCCGAGGTGACTCGCACGACGTCCTTGTCGATGGTGAGCCCGGCCGAGGTGAGGAGCACACGTTCGCGGCCCAGCCAGGGCAATTTGTAGAGCGCGCGGCTATCGGGCTCGGAGAGCAGCACGATGCGCCACTCGCGGCCGTCGTCGGCCAATAAACTATGCGCCACCTCGCGCCCGGAGTTAAGTTGCACGACCTCGCCACCCGCGAAAGCGAAGAGAGCCTGCACACCGGGCGTGGCGGCGAAAAACACCGTGGTGCGGTGCGGCTCGTCGATTTGGCAAAGCAGCTCGGCCGTCGCGCCGGTGAGCTCCACGCCGGGCGCGAAGCGCAGGCCGACGGGCCAGATGCACGCCGTGCCGGAGGGAATGGTCACGGTGGCCGGTGGCAGGGACAGGCCGAGGTCGCCGGTGGTGATGGTCTTGGGCGGAAGCGTGGCGAGGCGCTCGTGGTTGTTGATAAACACGAAACCGGTTCGCCCATCGGTTCGGAGCGACCAGCGCAGGGTGGTGACATCGTCGCGCGAGGTCGGGCGCGAATCGGGGAAACGCGCCGGCATGCCTGCGAGCAGGTGACCGTAATCGTGGATAAACAGATGCAGGCGACGCAGCCGGTGGTAGTGGGGACGCAGCTGGCCGGCGGCGCCGACCGGGGCCTGGAAGTCGTAGTTTTTTTCCGGCAGATCGTTCCAGTAACCGGTGGCCTGGGATTCTTGCAGCGAAGTGCGCCCCTCGGGATTCACGCCGCCGTGATACATGTAATAGCCGGGCAGATTTCCGCCCGAGCCCAGCTTCACGAGCGCGATTGCCGAGATGTCCGCGGGGTCGATGCGGATGCGCCGGTGGTAGGAGCTCATCATGCCCCCACCGAGCTCGCAGGTGAGGAAGGGGTAGTGTGCGGTGTCGGGCGAATCGGCGGCATCGCGTCGCCCGAGCAGATCGGTGGCGATGGCGTTGTCGGTGCGCAGCGGGGAAAACCGGAAATTGGCCGGATAAAAGCCGGGCATGGCGACGAGCTCGCGGTCCCAAAAACCCTCGGGGTAGGCGCCGTAGAGCGGCAACAATTCGCCGAACGGCATCGGGGTGGAGAGATCCGGCCAGCCGGTGCGCGTGTAGTAGGGCGCGTCGAGGCCGACTTCGCGCGCGAGTTTTTTTAGGGTGAGCAGATGTTCGGCGGGGCCTCCGTATTCGTTCTCGATCTGAAACGCGATGACCGGGCCGCCGTCGCGCCAGAGCAGGCCGTCTAGCTGCGCGGCGATGGCGGCGTAGTGGCGGCGCACGTCGGCGAGGTAGGCGGGGCAATCGGTGCGGGCCGATTTGCCATGGCGCGAGACGATCCAGTCGGGCAGGCCGCCGTTGCGGACCTCGCCATGGCACCAGGGACCGAGACGCACCACCACGTGCAGGCCCACGTCGGCGGCGGTGGCGACGAAGCGGCGCACATCGCGTTCGCCCGACCAGTTCGGCTCACCCTCGGCCTCCTCGTGGTGAATCCAGAAAACATAGCTGGCCACGCACGAGATGCCGCCGGCGCGCAGCTTGAGCAGCGCATCGCGCCAGCAAGCGGCCGGCACGCGAGTGTAGTGCAGCTCGCCCATGACGGGCAGCCAGCGGACGCCATCGCGCAGCAGGCTGATCGAGTCGGCCGACAAACAGGTGCCACCGGGCGAGACTTGGCTGCCAAACGCGAAGGCCGCGGGCGACGTGGCTTGATCCGAATTGTTGGTGGAGGGCGTCATGGTTCAGGCGCGGGCGAGCGAAGCCGCGGCTTCGGGGGATTGGCCGCCGAGCAGGCGGGAAAAATATCCGCCGGAGGCGGCGAGGGTGGCGAAGTCGCCTTGCTCCACGACGCGTCCGCCTTCTAGCACCACGATGCGGTCGGCATGGCGAATGGTGCTGAGGCGGTGGGCGATGGTGATGACGGTGCGCCCGCGCGACACGTTGTCCAAGGCCTGCTGGATCAGGCGTTCGCTCTCGTAGTCGAGCGCGGAGGTGGGCTCGTCCAGAATGAGCACGGCGGGATCGCGAAGCAGCGCGCGGGCGATGGCGAGGCGTTGGCGTTGTCCGCCGGAGAGCAACGCGCCGCGCTCGCCCACGCGGGTGGCGTAGCCCTCGGGCAGGCGCAGGATAAACTCCTCGGCGCAGGCGAGGCGGGCCGCGGCGCGCAGATCCTCGTCCGAGGCATCGGGCCGGCCGAAGCGCAGGTTGTCCGCGATCGAACCGGAAAGCAGGATGCTCTCCTGCATCACCAGCGCGGTGCGGCGGCGAAACCAGCGCAGATCGAGCTCGGCCTGCGCTACGCCATCGATGCGAATCTCGCCCGACTGCGGCCGGTGCAGGCCGAGGAGCAGGTTGGCCAGCGTGCTCTTGCCGGCGCCGGACGGACCGACAAACGCGATTTTTTCCCCCGGTGCGATAATCAGGCTAAGGTCGTGAATCGCGCCCCGTTCGTCGTCGGGGTAGTGAAAGCTCACCCGGTCGAAGGCGACTCCTCCGCGCAGGGGTTCGGGCCGGCGCGAGCCGTGCCAGGCTTCGACGTAGGGCGCGTCTAGCAACTCGTTCACGCTGCGGTAGCCGGCCTCGGCGGTGAAGTATTGCTCGGACACGCCGGCGAACATCTGTATCGGCCCGATCAATACGGGCACGCCCGCCACGAACGCGATCACGGTGCCGGCGCTCACTTGTCCGTGGATGGCGAGCAGGGCGCCGCCCGCCACCACCACCAGCGAGAGCACCTTGATCGCGGCGAAACTAAAGGCGCCGAAACTCGTGGAGACCGCGATCAACTCCACCCGGGAGCGCGCGACGGCGTCGGCCGGGCCGGCGAGCTGATCGGCGGCCTGGGCCTCCTCGCCGTAAACGCGCACCAGCTTGAGCGCGGTGAACAATTCGTTGGCCGTGCCCGTGAGTTTCTCCTGCGCCAGGCGGCTGGCCTCGTTTTTCACCCGGAAGCGCTCGAAGTAGCGCGCTCGCATGATGGCGAAGACCGGCAGCATCAGCACCACGACCAGCGCGAGCGGCAGATTCAGCGAGACGAGCACCGCAAAGGTCAGGATGCTGTAGATCGAGTCGGGGATGAATCCGTTGAGCACGGGCATGAGCACGCCCTCGACCTTTTGGGTGTCGAAGGCGTATTTGGACAGCAACCTGCCGGTTTGCTGGCGGTCCAGATAGCCGAAGCTCAGAAACTGGACCTTTTGGAAAATGAGCGCGCGCAGGCCAAGGACCACCCGCGAAGACGCCGCGCCGAGCAGCGAAGCCCCGCGCACGCTGCAAAGTTGATGCACGCAGAGCAGGCCGAGCGTGAGCGCCGAGAGCAGCAGGATACCGCGCTCGTCTCCTGCAGGCAGATGCACGTCGAGGATGCGTTGAAAAATCACCGGCAGCGGCGCGATGCTCAGTATGCGCAGCACGGCGAAGCAGAGTCCGGGCACGAAGTCGCGGCGATGCGTCCACACGAAGCGCAGAAGCGTGGGCGGCAACGGGACGGGCGCGGAGGCGGAAGCGGGGACGGTGGACATGCGAGGACGCCGACGGTGGCGACACCGGCAGGCTGGGGCAGCGGCACGCCTGGGCGACCGCACCAAAAGCTGACTGTATGAAAGCACCGTGCCGCCGTGCGCGGGCCAGGCGCACTCAGGGGCGAAAAGCGGGCGAGCCGTCGGGCCGCCAATCGACGAGGCTGGCCCGGGCGTGACGGTCGGGGTTGTTGAGCGGATCGCCGACGATGTCGCGGTAGTCGCGCGCATGATACACCAGCACGTCGCGGCCGTCGGGCAGCGTGGTGAAGCTGTTGTGCCCGGGCCCGAACACGCGTTCCGCCTCCGAGGTAGCGAGCACCGGCGCGGGAGATTTTTGCCAGGAGGCGGGCGCGAGCAGGTCGGCGTTTTCGTCCGCGCTCAGCAGGCCCATGCAGTAGTTCGCGTCGGTGGCGCTGGCGGAGTAGGTCAACCAGACGCGGCCGTGGCGAATTAAGACCGCCGGGCCCTCGTTGACGCGGAAGCCGATGGTTTCCCAGGGGTATTCCGGCACGCTCAGGCGGACCGGGGTGCCGGTGATGGACGACGGAGTATCCATAAGGGCGAGGTAGAGGCTGGTGTTTCCGCCGATGGCGGGATCGTGCTGGGCCCAGCAGAGGTAACGCGCGCCGCGATGGACGAAGGTCGTCGCATCGAGCGAAAAGGTGTCGAGGTGGGTGATGAGCTGGCCTTTTTCGATCCAGGGGCCGGCGAGCGGATCGGCCGAGGCGCATTCGAGCACGTAGATGCGGATGGCCCAGATGCTGTCGCTGCGGCCGCCGGCGAAATAGACATACCACTTGCCGTCGATGTGGTGGAGTTCGGGCGCCCAGATGTGGTGGCTGGCGGGGCCGGACTCCGGTTTGCGCCACACCACCACGGGGGCTGCCTCGGCCAATTCGCCGAGGGTGCGGGCGCGACGCAGCTCGATGCAGTCGTAGGCCGGCACGGAGCCGGTGAAGTAATACCAGCCGTCGGAGTGCCGCCACACCCACGGATCGGCCCGCTGACGCACGATTGGATTATGCCATGCGTGGACGGACGCCTGAGCGGGCGGAGGATTCACGTCGTCGTGAGCGGGGGCGGCTGTGGGGAACATCGTTCCTTGCATGCGGGCACCCGGACCTTGGGCAACGGGAATGGAGCGGCGCAGGAGGTTACGGCAAAGGGATCGGGGTAAACGCCAAAGGGCCATCGCGTGGTTGCGCGCGCCTGCGAATACACTGCGGCGCGATCCAGGCTTGAAAGGGCGTTGCGCTTGCGCGGCACTCGCGCTTCTTCCCTACCTTTTGTTCAACCCTTAACCATACATCCACTACCATGGCCGGCGTCGGAAAACTCCTGAAACAAGCCCAGAAAATGCAGCGCTCCATCGAGCTCGTCCAAACCCAGTTGGCGGCGAAGGAGCTCGATTTTTCGCGCGGCGGCGGCGCGGTGCAGGTCAAGATCAACGGCGCGGGACAGTTTCTCGCCCTCAAGCTCGACGCCGAGTTCCTGAAGGAGGACGCCGCGACGGTGTCGTCCGAGATTCTCGCCGCGGTGCAGGAAGCCGCCGCCGCCGCCAAGAAATACAACGAGGAGGAAATGCAGAAGGTCACCTCCGCGTTCCAGATGCCGGGCATGTTCTGATGCGGCCCGGCGCGGCGCGTCCCGTTCCGGCGATCATCGCTCGCGGATCGGGACGCCGCGCCTGTCGTCCGGTTTTTCGCCATGACCCCCGCGTTTGAAAAACTGCAACAGGCGCTGAAACGCCTGCCCGGCGTGGGGTATCGTTCGGCGGAGCGGATGGCGCTGCATCTGTTGGTGGAAAAGCCCGAGCGCCTGCCCGCCCTCATCGAGGCGCTGGGCGAGGCGGCCCGCGCCGTGCGGCGCTGCGAGCGTTGCGGCAACCTCGCCGAAGGCGGTCTGTGCACGGTGTGCGCGGATGAGCGCCGCGACCACTCGGTGGTCTGCGTGGTGGAGCACGTCCCCGACCTCGTGGCGATGGAGCGCTCTGGCGCCTACCGCGGGGTTTACCACGTGTTGCACGGCCGTCTGTCGCCGATCAACGGGGTGGGGCCGGACGAACTGAATTGGGACGCGCTGGTGGCGAGGCTGGGCTCGGGCGTGGTCAAGGAACTGATTCTCGCCCTGGGCAACGACGTGGAGGGCGAGGCGACTTGCCATTTCATCACCAAGCACCTGCCCGCGCCCGCTGCGGCGGACGATCCCGTTCAGACGACCATCCATGTGTCGCGCATCGGCTTCGGGCTGCCCAGCGGCGGCGGCGTGCTCTACGCGGATGCGGTCACACTGCGGAGCGCCTTGGAAGGACGCCGCGACTACGCCTGAGGCGACCGCGCGGGCTTGCCCGCCACGCCGGCCTTGGCGACGCTGATGTTTTCAGGCGAGCGATCCACCATGGCCGACAACTCCCCCCCTCCCTCGTGGCTGGTCCGGATAAAAGCCGCGACCTTACAGCAAAGCGTGGCGGCAGGGGTGCTTTGTTTAGGCGGCGCGGCGGCGCTGGCGTGGGCCTGGTTGATGTGGCCGCAGTGGACCAGCAACCCGGATTTGTCGCACGGCGTGCTGGCTTTGCCCATGCTGTGGATGCTTTGGAAACGCGCCTGCGAGGAGGGCGCGCGGGAGGGCGGGCTGGGGGAGCGGCGGCTTTTGGCGGGCACCTTGGCGGGGATGCTCGGCCTCGCGGCCACGCTTCTGCTCGCGACCGTCTATGCGGTGGCGCTCGGGTGGGACGCGGTGCCGACTTCGTTTTTGCTCAGCGCCGCGCTCGCGGCGGTGCTCGGGCTGGGGATTTTGCAGGCGGCGGCGCGACCCGTGGCGTGGGTGCGCCTGGGTTGGCCGGTGGCGGTGCTGCTCGTCACGGTGTTGCTCAGCTCTCCGTTGCCACCCGGCACCTATGCGCGCCTGACCGCCGGCCTGCAGGAGGCGATCACGGTGGGCGTGGTGGAGACGCTGCGCTTCTTTGGCGTGCCGGCGCTCAGGTCGGGCAACGTGATCAATCTCGGCACGACCTCGGTGGGCGTGGAGGAGGCCTGCAGCGGAGTGCGCAGTCTCGTCTCCTGCGTCCTCGCCGGTCTGGTGCTTTCGGCGCTCTTGCTGCGCTCGCCCTGGCGGCGTCTGGTGCTGGTGCTGGTCGCGGCTCCGCTCGCCTTGCTGACCAACTTCGCCCGCTCCCTCACGCTCACTTTGTTGGCCCGAAACGGCGTGGATATCGCGGGCGCCTGGCACGACTGGCTGGGCTTTGCTGTGCTCGGCGTGACCACCGCACTGCTTGGCGCGCTGGCCTTCGGCATGGAGGAGGCGCCGCCGCAGCCGCAGGCTACAGACGTGGCGACGGCTCGGACGTCCGGCAAAGTCGGCAGCGTGCTCTGGCGAACCTCGGCCGGGCTGTCCGCGGGGTCGTTGGCCGTGGCGGCCTGCTGGCTCGGATTTGTGCTCATGCGGACCAATGTGCCCGCCGCCAGTTCTGCATCCGTTCCCAGCCTTGAGCGCATGATCCCGGCTTCCCCAAGCGGTGGCTGGATGGTCTCCACCCGCGAGGATCTCGGGCGTTTCGCCAATATCCTCCAGACGGACCACCTATTGGAACGCGTGTATTCAAAAATCGACGACACCGGCCGCCCCGTGCAGGTCACGGTCTATGCGGCGTGGTGGCCGGCGGGCACGGCGTCGGTCAGCACGGTGGCCGCGCATACGCCGGAGGCCTGCTGGCCGGGCACAGGCTGGGTGTCGGTGCCGGCGGAGGATGGCCGGCGCGATCTGCCGCTGGCCGACGGCCGACGGGCGGGCGAGGCGGAGCAGCGCTCGTTTCTCAACCGCGACTACCCGCAAACGGTTTGGTTCTGGCATCTCGTGGCCGGCAAACCGCTCCGGCCCTTCGAGCCGCGTTCCTGGCGGCAGCAACTGGCGCTGTTTTTCGACACCGGGGTGCAGGGCGGGCAGGAGCAGGCCTTTGTCCGCATTTCCAGCAACCTGGGCTGGACCGAACTGGCCGGCGAGCCGCTGATCGCGGAGGTGTTGGCCGGATTTGCCGAGCTCGGCGTCCCCCTCGGTGCCGACGCTGCGGCCGAGACTAGGTAGATGCACGGCTTCGGATCGGGAGGCGCGGCGGATGGTTGACGTGGGGCAAAACCCGCTCCCCTTCGGAGCCTGCGAACGCGTCCGTTCGCGCCCATAACTCACATGCAAATCCTCTACACCACCTCCGCCACCTCCACCGGCGGTCGCTCCGGCTCTTCCCGTTCCGCCGATGGCGCCCTTGCCGTCACGCTGACCACGCCGAAGGAACTCGGCGGCGACGGCGCACCCGGCACCAACCC